>JAHFFU010000051.1 GCA_023247835.1 Candidatus Bathyarchaeota archaeon | reverse complement strand
CGGCGACCATGAATTCCGCCTGCTTCTCTTCGCTTGGGGTTCCGTGCCATGTCCCCACCCAACTGTCAGAAGTCGATATATCCTTGGGTCTCAGGAAGGATGTGAGTCCGTCCTCCCAAACGTAGATCGGTTTGCCCAGCTTTGATAGCTCGTCCAGTCGAGAGTACAAGGTGTCGACCCCGCCCGCATGGCTCACCCATCCCGATCCATAGTGCGTTTCGAGCCCGAGGATGTCAAAGGGAACTCCTGACGCGAGGAGATGGTGAACGAAATCCTCCACGCTCCAGTTGCTGCCGCTTCCGAGGGACGGTGTGCCTGGTAGGATGTCTGTTAGAGCTATGATGATCCTCGCATTTGGGTCCCCGGATCGTATGGTTTGAGCCTCCATGTTGATGACGTCGATTATGCGATCGAGAGGCCATTTCCCGTTGCCCCAGTTTGCATTCGCTTCATCCCAGAGCTGGTAGTATTGTACGCGCCCTTTCAACTCAGATGCGAGTGCCTTGACGTAGCGTTGTAGGGCGTCTTTCAGAGAATAATAGTCAAGCTTCTTCGCCCAGTCAGGGAGGGTGTTGTACTCGCCAATGTGTGGGCCGACGACGACATGGAAGTCTGTTATGCCAAGTTGTGGGAAATAGCGTAAGTCATCTTTGATGCCTTTGAAGTTGATGGCGCCGGGGCTGGGTTCAAAGTATGACCACTCGGCACTGAGCGTTACACTGCGGGAAGGCGTCATCGCAAGGTATTCGTCGGGGGCTCTAATGGGCCACCAGAAGCTGCCAGTCATGTAGATGAATGCTGTTGAGTCCTGTCTAACCTCCACAGGTCCCGTGTATGGCGAACCTGCCTGGTCTACGATCTTCAATGGAATATTCTTCATTCGGTGAGTTCTGATGAGGTCTAGCGACTTTTCCACTGCCGCCTTCTCTGCGGCCGACAGAAACTTCCACTGAAAACTGGGGACGCCCAGCACTGAAGTGTCGCTGCGTACGGAAATGAGGGCCTGCGACGTCATTATGACCAGTAGCATGAAAACTGCAACGTGACTGAGCCAGTTTAGGAACTTCGATTCCCCTGTTCCGCTAATATGTTAGCGACCGAGTTGCAGAAATGCTTTACGCAAAGTCTCGCGAAGCAAAAATATCCCTATCTTGATTGTGTCCTACTGGCAAATCATGGTGGGGCCGGTGGGATTTGAACCCGCGACGGCGATTTGTTAGCTCTTGGATTTACTTATTTCAGCTTGTAGTTCGCCGTAGGCGTTCTTCATTTCTTCGACGCTCGTCTCATCCTCAAGGGTCGTAACATCACCGATCGGCTTGCCTTCAACGACGGCCCGTACAACGCGCCTCATGATTTTGGCGCTACGCGTCTTGGGTAGCTTGGCGACGAAGTAGATTGCTTCCGGCACGGCAATTGGGCCGATGGTAATCCTCACATGGTTCGACAGTTCTTTCCTGAGTTCCGGCGTAGGGTCGAAGCCAGGCCTGAGAACTACGAAGGCTACGGGCACCTCCATCTTGATCGGATCAGCTTTCCCGATAACGGCTGATTCCGCCACCGCCGGATGCGAGATGAGGCTGTCCTCTAATTCAATGGTCCCAATTCTGTGCCCCGCAACCTTCAGTACCTCGTCCGCCCGGCCAAGCAGCCAGAAGTAGCCGTCCTCGTCCCTGAGTGCGTAGTCGCCTGCGTAGTAGATTCCTGGGAACCGCGTGAAGTATACCTGCTTGAACTTCTCAGGGTCATTCCATAAAGTCATGAATTGCCCAGGCCACGGCCGCTTGATCACCATGTACCCTTTCTCGCCAACTTTGACGGGTTCGCCTGTTTCGCTGTAAACATCAGCGTCGACTCCCGCAATGGGAAGCGTGGCCGACCCGGCTTTTAGCGGAATGGCAGCGATGCCCGGCTGTGGGCTGATCAAAATTCCACCTGTTTCCGTCTGCCACCACGTGTCGACGATTTGGCATTTTTCGTGGCCTATGTTCTTGAAGTACCATCTCCATGCTTCAGGATTAATTGGCTCCCCGACGGTGCCGAGTAGCTTCAAGGATGTTAGGTTGTGTTTCTCCGCCCATTGTTCCCCAAACTTCATGTGCATTCTAATCGCTGTCGGGCTCGTGTAAATGATCGTGACGCGGTATTTTTCGATCAGGTCCCACCAACGGTCAGGCTGAGGATAATCCGGCGCGCCTTCGTACATCACCGAAGTAACCCCTGCCATCAGTGGGCCGTAAACAATGTAGGTGTGCCCCGTTATCCAGCCAATGTCCGCAGTACACCAGAAGATGTCATCATCCTTGACATCGAAAACTGCTTTCTGCGTGTAGTAAGCCCAAGTCATGTATCCACCCGTGCTATGAGTAGCCCCCTTCGGTTTCCCCGTGGTTCCTGAAGTATACAAAATGAAACTAGGGTGCGTGCCTTCCACGGGTTCCGGCTCAACGTACTCGTCGCCTGCGGTAATCAAGTCGTGGTACCAAAAGTCGCGCCCGTTCACCATCGATACTTTGTTGTTTGCTCTCTTCACTACGATGACTTTCTCAATTCCGGGTGATTGTTTGATGGCTTCGTCAACAATCGGCTTCAGCTCGAGCGTCTTTCCCTTCCTGAAAGAGCCGTCCGCAGTAATCACCAATTTCGACTTAGAGTCGTTCATTCTGCTTGCCACGGATTGAGCCGTGAAGCCCGCGAAAATCACCGTATGAATAGCCCCGACTCGGACAGCGGCGAGCATGCTGATAGGAAGTTCAGGAATCATGGGAAGGTAGATGGTGATCCTATCCCCCTTCTCGACTCCAAGTTTCTTCAACGCTGAAGCAAACTTGTTTACCTCTTCGTAGAGGTCGTTGTAGGTGAGGGTTCGTTTGTCTCCATTCTCGCCTTCCCAGTAGTAGGCTACCTTATTCCTTCTAGGAGTAGCCACTTGCACGTCCAGAGCGTTGCATGAGATGTTGGTTTCCCATGCAGGGAACCACCTCCCGTAGGGAGGCTCGTCCATCTCTTCAAAGGCCGGCCCATTCTTTTGATACCAGAAAAGCTCGTCCGCGGCCTTGCGCCAAAATGAATCAGGATCCTGAAGACTCTTCTTGTGAATATCTCTCAGAGTCTTAACGTTCTCACGATATTCAGGGAATATCATGGTCGTAGTCGGAAGAATGTCGCGAAGTGCCATTGCAAAACACCGTTTAAGTTGCGACAGAGCCCTCGGACTTGGAAGCGAATTCTTAACTGTTTAGTTCAAACCCCACGTTCTGGGCTACTGCGTTGCTTGTGCCCTAAGCTCTCTTCTCAGTATTTTGCCGACAAGGCTCTTTGGAAGCGTATCCCTGAACTCAACAACCTTCGGTGCCTTGTAAGAAGCAATTTTCTCTTTGCAGAACTCAATCAACTCGGAAGCTGAGACCTTCCCCTCGTATTGCTCTTTGACGACAACATACGCTTTGACCGCTTCTCCACTCGTCGCGTCAGGAACAGGGACGGCTGCCGCTTCCTTTACGGCTGGGTGTTCGTGCAAGACTTCTTCTACCTCTCTAGGCCACACTTTCAAACCAGAAACGTTGATCATGTCCTTCTTTCGGTCCACGATGCGGAAGTATCCATCAGGATCCATTGTCGCAATATCACCGGTATAGAACCACCCCTCTCTTAGTGCCATCGCGGTTTCCTCGGCGTTGTTCCAGTAACCCATCATCACCTGCGGTCCGCGGATGACTAATTCCCCAACCGACCCGGGGGGCAGTTCGGGCTTGCCTGTTTCTAAGTCAACGATCTTCGCCTCCGTGTCTGAGATTGGGATGCCTATGGAGCCGGACCGGTTCTTGGCCGGCTCATCTAAGGGATTGACGTGCGTAACGGGGCTAGTTTCCGTAAGGCCATAACCTTCAACCAGCTTCCCGCCAGTCAACTCCTCAAATTCCTTCTGGACCTGAAGGGGGAGGGGTGACGCGCCTGAAACGCATACGCGAATTGAGCGTAGGTTATGCTGCTTTATGTCTGGTTGATTGATGAGGGCAATGTACATTGCTGGTACGCCGCAGAAGATCGTGGGCTTGTACGTGTCGATGGCCCGAAGGATAGCGCTGATGTCCCTGGGGTCTGGGATGAGGATCATGGCGGATGATGTGTAAATCGGGACATTCATGGCAACCGTCATCCCGTAGATGTGGAAGAATGGAAGAACCGATAGGTGCACCTCAGCGCCAGGCCTCATGCCCAGCCACGAAGAGAACTGAACGGCGTTGACTACGAGGTTGTAGTGCGTTAACATAGCCCCTTTCGGCACACCAGTTGTACCCCCAGTGTACTGGAGCAGGGCGAGGTCTCTTTTCGCGTCGATATCCACAGTTTTCGGTGAACCGCTGTAGTCTGCGAGAAGCGTGCGAAGGTTCTTCGCGTTGGAAGGAGCGGACAACTCAGGAGCATGTGAAGGGTAGTCACTGGCGTTGGTGGTGAGGACATGGCTGAGCTCGGTTTTTTCTCTCGCAGATTGAACGTAAGTGTATAGTTTGTCCAAACACAGGAGAACCTTTGCGCCTGAGTCGGTTAGGATATGGGCGAGTTCTCTCTCCTTGTAAAGGGGGCTTGCTGTGACGACGATTGCGCCAATCCTTAGCGCCCCGTAATAGGCAAATACAAACTGAGGCAGATTGGGTAGGTAGATTGCAACCCGGTCGCCCTTTCTGATTCCCAGACCCTGAAGGGCCGCACCGAAGCGGTCTGCAAGTGCATCGAGTTCACTATAAGTAATCGTTTGGTCACCGTAGTACAACGCAGTTCTTTCGGGCGATTTCGCTGCTCCATTTCGAAGAACGTCGCCAAACGAGATCTTCGGATAATCAAGTGAATGCGGTACATTCCTGGGCCAGTTGTTACGCCACGGTCTTCCTACAGATTCAAGACTCAAAGCGTTCTCCCTGACTTATTCCAGAAGAATCCTCCGTCCTTCTGGATCGTTTCCCATCAAATTCCTAACATCACTACAGCCTCTAGATGCCTGCCTTTTGAACCTTAGTTCCGGTAAACGTTAATTCACTGAACCCGCAATTCGGAAGCATATTTTGTAGGGGACTGAATCTGTTGAGCATGAGTCTAGGACAGGCGGATAAGACGGTACAGAAACTCTGGGATAAGGATGCTAATGCCTGGGAAACGCGATGGGTTCCAATATTCCGAAAATTTGCACGCGATCTCATTCTAGACTCGAAGATTTCTTCAGGCCAAATCGTCTTGGACATCGGCACTGGCACGGGCATCGCTTCGTTCGATGCAGCTAAATGGGCCAGGCCAGAAGGCTTCGTTGTCGGCATAGACCGTTCAAAGTCAATGTTAGCTGTTGCAAAGGCGGGCTCCGCAGACAGAAGACTCAAGAACATACGATTCATTGTCATGGATGGGGAGCGGCTCCTCTTCCCCGACAGCATATTCGACGTGGTAACGTCTAACTGTGGAATTTTTTCGGTAGGATTTCATCAAACAGTTGCGGAAGTATTTCGGGTACTCAGAAGAGGCGGGATCTTTGTGTATAATGAATGGCACCTTAATGATGTGCCAGTGCATCGGATCTTTAGCGAAATTTTGCTGCGGCATCGCACGAAAAATCCTTCGAGAAAGTTGAGGATTCAAAGAGTGGCACTTGCAGCACTGGAGCGCTTCGGCAATCGTGAAATGAACCTGAATGCCCAGGTACGTGAGCTTAGGAGGGAAGGGTTCAAGAAAGTCGAAGTCAAGCCTCGAAACTACAAGATCGCACTGCACGGTATTGAAGGGTACTTAGACATGCGACTCGAGAGGGCGACCCTCAGGCAGGAGCTTGCGGAACTTTCGGCTGCGGGGCGGGAAAAATTACTGTATGCATTCAAGGACGGATTGAGACAATTCGTTCGACACGGACGCTTCTTATTTGATTGGAAGGTGACCTTTGTCCGAGCGAAAAAGACGTAGTGGTCACGGACCTACGCCTAGAATTTCCTTAATAGAATGCGCCTGTACTGAAACTCTGAATTGTGTGATGGTTGACCACGCGTATCAAAATCTCCTCGGGCACAAAGTGGGAACCAATAGTTGGTTACTCCAGGGCGGTGAAGGTGGGAAAGGTCGTCCACGTTTCAGGAACGACTGCGACCGATTCTCAGGGGAACATAGTAGGGATTGGAGATGCAGGAGCACAAACTGTCCAGGCTCTGAAGAATATTCAGCGAGCTTTAGAATCGACGGGTGCTAGGCTGGAAGATGTGGTGCGCACGAGAATCTATGTTACTGACATTAAACGATGGGAAGAGGTTGGCAAAGCACACGGCGCATTCTTCAAGGAAATCCGGCCAGCATCAACCATGGTCGAAGTGAAAAGACTCGTTAACCCAGAGATGCTGGTGGAAATTGAAGCAGAGGCTATACTCGATTAGAAACCATCCTTACATTCAAAACAATGCTCTTGATCGGCTTACCGTTCGGTGTCGTCACGCTCTCAATCTAACTTGTAGTGTACCATTTGACTTCTGGCCCATGATAGTTGCCGCCTCGGAAGCTGGCAGAATACAAATAGCGACTCAAAAAATAGGGGAGTTTATTGGCCAAGATTGGCCGAATTCATACCTTCCGACGTTGATTCCTGATTCATGCGAACCACACGGCATGAGCCGCACCAATAACGTTGGAACGGAATCTAAAGAACCTTTGCAAAGTCGGACACTTTACCATTGTTCCCATTAGAGGGCACATTCCGCTAGCGCGGAGCTGAGACCTTGATCCTGCGCAATGGTAAATACCCTCCGAAGCGTTACCCGCAGCTAGGGACGTTTGACTTGAAAACCGGAAAGTATACCAAGACTCACACTTTCCAAGTTTCAAAGACTATTAGGGCTCCAGTTCGATTTGTCTATGGTTGGTGTACCGATTACCGGGAAAGCGACCCAAAGATAACGGGTTCGAAGGCGAAGCGAAGAATTCTCTTA
>JAHFFU010000050.1 GCA_023247835.1 Candidatus Bathyarchaeota archaeon | reverse complement strand
GCGCTAACGCTGGGTTCCCTGTGGGTTTGCGGAATCTTCTTGATAATCTGGGGGTATGAAATCGTCAACCTGGCGGGCTGGACCTTCTTGGCAAGCGCAGGCTACGACTATTTCAACTACCTTATCGCGTTTCCAGTAATCCCCTGGTTCATGAACCTCGCCGCAATGATGGGAACGAACCCCATACCTGGCCTACTCATAGGTTTGGGTTCGATGGCGATCGGTCTGTGGGAATGCTGGGTCAACTACGTGGGTGGGTCCAGAATCATGCTAGCCGCGAGCCTTGACCGCGCACTACCAGAATGGTTCGGCCGCATCGGCAGACGATTCAGGCAGCTGGTCAATGTGGGTTTCGTGTACCTGGTAATGGGTCTCGTAGTTGGATATCTGTACAACTTCACTCTCACCATCGGCTCTTTCTCTTTCTCTTACTACCAATACTCGTTAGCTGCCCCCTTGGTTTCGAGCATCTTCCAGTGGTTCACAATGCTTGCGGCAGTCATTTTGCCCTTCCGAGCCCACATGAAAGACGTGTGGCGAACTTCCCCGGCCAGCAAATACATCTGGGCTGGAATACCAGTGATCTCGATCGGTGGACTAGTCGGGCTCAGCTTACAAACAGTCATGATTTGGTACGAGGTTACAGTCGACAACCTCTACATTAACTCCTCAGGGGGATTGGGGGGCATAATCGCCCTCTTGATTGCCCTCTTCGCCTACTGGTGGATAGTCTTCGCTTACTGGAAGAAAAAAGGGCTCGACCTCAGCCTCGCTTACAGGGAAGTCCCACCAATGTAACTTAGGCGTCAACTTCCCTTCCACTTTTTCTTTAAAGAACCTATTACAAATTTATCCGGTTGAAGCATAGTATGCCACTGTTCAGTAAAGACAAAAGTCAAGACAAGCCCGTGCGGCTCTTCTTTGCAACTGACGTCCATTCCTCTGAACGTGTTTTTACAAAATTCCTCAACTCCGTTGAGCATTACAAGGCTGACGTCCTGATCTTAGGCGGAGACCTTACAGGTAAATTCATAGCGCCACTCATCAAACGCGAGGACGGGACCACCTTCACCGACTTCCTGGGAATGCCCAGAGCGTTCAAGACCGAGGAAGAAGTGAAGCGGATTGAAGATGAAATTCGCACGGCCGGGTATTATTATTTCCACACAACCCAGAAAGAATACGATCAGATGGCTGGCAACAAACAGAAGATAGACGAGGTCTTCGACAAACTCATGTTAGAAACCCTCCAGCAATGGGTCGACATGGCTGAAAAGAGGCTCAGTAAAACCGGTGTCAAAATGTTCGTAACGGGCGGTAATGATGACCCGTTTCACATTGACGACTACATGCGTTCAATCAGCACCGAGCATGTTCTCTATGTTGAGGGGAAGATTGCTGATGTTTGCGGCTACGAGATGGCTGGCTCAGGGTATTCCAATATGACCCCTTGGAAGCTCCCAAGGGACATGGATGAGGATGAGCTCTACGTGAAGCTGGAAGAGTTAGTTTCGCAAGTCAAAGACTATAGTAACGCCATTTTCTGCATTCACGTTCCGCCGTACGATACGGGGATGGACTTGGCGATTTACTTGGACAAGGATCTGAAGTACCAGCACGCGGGCCAACCGATTGAAGGCCCCGTTGGAAGCCATGCCGTAAGCAAGATAATCGACAAGTATCAACCACTCATAACCCTTCACGGCCACATCCACGAGTCGCGCTGCTTCTACAAGTGGGGGAGAACTATGTGCTTCAACCCTGGCAGCGAATACGGAGAAGGAATCCTGCGAGGGGTCATAGTTATCCTCAAAGGGCCAAAGATGGAAGCCTACCAGTTCACGTCCGGGTAGATCCCTGTTCCGAGTTCGGTTTGATTTGCGAACAATACAAATAGCCTAAAGTAATTCTTCTCGGGTTCGGCAGGACACTCAAATTGGAAAAAGCGCAGGATACTGGCAAACGCGACGCGATGATGAAAAGAGGAGGGCCCGCGAATAGTGCGAGAGGGCGCGAAGGGTGGCCTGCACTTGAGGTTGCTGGGCGCGATTGCCTTCCAGTACCATTGCCCAAAATACAACTTTCTCACAGCCAAACTCCACAGGCAACTCTCCGACGTTGACTTCGCGGCCTATAATTCGGAACGAGCAATGATTGAGAAGATGATGCGAGAGTTCGGCTACTCGGATCAACCCATGGTTTCAGCTCTGTTTGGGCATCAGCGGATGATTTGGGATAACAAATCCAATGGCCTTCACGTCGACATTTTCTTCGACAAGTTAGAAATGAACCATGATATACCCTTCACGGGCCGCCTTGAAATCGAAGAAATGACCATCCCCCTCTCCGATATGCTTCTCGAGAAGATGCAGATAGTTCACATAAACGAGAAGGATTTCGTCGACACGATAATGCTACTGCGGGAGCATGAGGTCGGCAATGCTACATCTCCCGAAACCATCGACGCAGGTTATTTGGCTAAACTTCTTTCAAACGAATGGGGCTTCTACTACACGGTCACAACTAACCTCAAGAAAGTAGAAGATCGCCTCAACCTATATCCCGAGTTAACGGCCGAAGACCGAGCGGACGTTTCCCGCAAGATACAACAGCTGCTGGCAATTTTGGAGGATGCACCGAAAACGCTTGCTTGGAAGCTTAGAGCCCGTGTGGGCCCCAAGACCAAGTGGTATAAGGACGTAGAAGACGTAAACCGCTGAACTCGTAATAACTATCTTCAGATCGACACTGCTACTGCGGCGTCGAGTCCAGAATAGTATTTCTTGACATCGTCCGCTCCGTGTTTCGTGCGGAAGCGGTCGACGACTTCAGAGATTCTTGCTGGGTCGCTAAGTGGATTGGCTTGAGCAGCCAATTTTCTTCCCTTAGCGGCGAGGGTTACCTCTGGGTTCGCAAGCACGTTCCGGTACCACTCCGTTCCGACCCTGCTACGGGTAGCAGATACAATGTCCCACCTTCGAGAACAAACCAGACTGGCCTAGAAGTGCTTCGCCCCGATCGGCGTCCCTTCACGGATAGCTCAATCTCAACCGACGAGTTCAAAGCATCAAAGAATTCTCTGTCAGGCATTCTCAGCTACCGGTAATTCAGATAATGACGTTGCAATTTATGCCTAGCTTACTTGCCTGCGAGCACATTGCCTGACCTACAGCGCGAGTAGGGCTTCGGATTTCCTTAATTCCTTGGTAGTGGGATCGACTTCCAGCCCTAGCCCTTCGAGGGCGTCAACTCCGAGTACATGTGCGTCCCCTGCTTCCGCGAACACGACCATTCTTGTTGCCTGTTCCTTGGCGTATTCCATCAGAACCTCCCCCACCTCGCGTTTCAAAGTTCGTCCGTCTATCGTTCGGAAGTTTCGCAACGTGGAAGGTTTTACCGCTAGGTCTTCCAGGAGAGCTCGCGCGATCCAAGTATAGGTGGATCCAGTATCGACAAGCAGCTCCACCTCTCTGGATTTCGACCGGTCTGCGCCGTAGAGCCTGACGGCTGCTGTAGTGTGGCCCAATGGACCTCACATTCGAGTATGCCGACCAACCTATTTAACCAGAGCATGGATTTGCATGACTGCTGACCACTGATGAGTAAAGTGAATAACTCATTCTCGGGATAACTTTGGTTGACAGCGAATCCGAATTCGCTCTTAAGATCATAATGTCACACCTTATCAAGTGCGTTCTTCCTTGGACATTATCGTGGATTGTCTGGAATCAAAAGTTTTCAGATCTAAGCCTAACTCTAAGGCTAAAGCAACGAAGATGGTATCGTATACTGGTGCTCGATGTTTGATTGAGAGTGAGTATGTCTCACCAAGGAGTTTACCGTCCGGCCTGATCAGTTGAACAGCTTCGGTTGAGATTAATTCCGAGAAAAGGCGAATGCGTACCGAGGAATCTCTTAGGTCTTTGACTATGGTCTCGTGCTTCCAAAGAGCGTTCACAACCTCGTATAGAGCTAGGTCTGGGGCGACAAATTTTTCATTTTCCAGTAACGAGGCGTCTCTCAGAAGGCCCGCAGTGAGGTAGCTGCTGTCAGCCACCTTCATCGTTCGCGGTCAGCCCGAATAAGTCGTAGGTCCTGATCGATGGAGGTGCGGAGTGTGGTCTTACTCTGCATTTGCTTTAGCCGTGATATGACTCGCTTTGAGTTCTCAGCCCTCAGGTATAGGCGAATGGCTTCCCTTACGACAGCTGAGAGCCTTCCGCGCTTCTGGAGTTCCTGCCTTTCCGTTTCTGAAAGCCTGATAGTAATTGTATTTGTCATACACCATGTCTTATGCAATGTAACATAAATGGGTGATGGTGGATCAGCCTAAGGAGGGAAGAACTAGCTCATGGCGCTGGTCGACCAGGTCCACGGTAGCCCACATGGTTTCGCGAACCCGGTCCTCTACGGCCTAAGCTCCGGCCTTCAAAGACATCGTGAGCCCAGCATCCACTATCGCGTTTGTTCGGACAAACCAGGTCAACGGCGTGGATGCGACCGCTAGTTTGACTTACAGGCTGCGGACGACGGACCAGACGCTCAGCTTGCAGACGACGTCAGGATAGGACTACGTGACCGGCCTAGGAACACCAGCCAGTTCCTTCCTGAGCGACCTAACCTAAACAAGGTTCAGCGGTACAAGGCATCTTCCGTGCCTTCGTATGAAATGCCCCACTCGCTTACGCCAAGGACCTAACCGGGCAAAGGGCCAGGCGTCAGGTGTTAACTTGGTATGTCAGTTCGACTTACTCCGTCGAGTCAAATTCGGGAGAGCGTACAGCCCGATGAAAAGTACGCTGATTACGAACGTGACGTAATACCACGCTGCTGGCCTTGCCCAGTCAATGTTGGTAGGATACCTCAATAACGCGATTAATTGAAGCAGGCCCAAAGCGAAGTAACTTGCTAAACCCGCCTTGATTCGGAGACGGTCATTCTCCGCGACCGCGTGGAATGCAAAAACACCAATCCCAAGCAACCATGCACCTACCGCCCGACTAGTCAGAGCTGTGAGCTTCCAAGGCCAGTAGGATGCGATTGGGTTCGGCGCAAGAAACAAACCAATCCCCAGAGCAAGCATCAGAATCGACTGGGCCGCCAGAACAATTCGAATCAAGGATGGAAGAGGAGTGCGATTCGGATCTTCGCCTGGCATGCGTTGTTGCCGAATCCAAATTCCGAGCATGGCGGGCGGGACAAGGCTGTAAATCGCTAACCAGAACCAGGCGGCGGAACGTGCGAACATATTCGGGCTACTGAAATGGAATCGGTCCGCATGCAAGATCGTTGCAACCAATGTGAGGGTTGTGAACACGAAGATTGCAGGCACCGCGATTCGTGCTTTGGCCCAATCCTTTTCCCGCGAAGCAAGGAACTCTAACATGAAACTTGAGAAATAACCTGCACCAAGAAAAGCCGCTGTAAATGGAGGTTGAATAGTCCACGCGAAGTATGAATCGGTATACTCGGTGAGAATGAATAGCTGGAAGCCAGCAAGAAAAACGAGGACACTGGCAAGCAGAAGTAATCGCCGCATTGCAGCAGAGAGCAGTTTGATCATAGTTGGATACTCGGTGGCGTTGACCAATCTTGGGGAACATCGCTACTTTCAATATATAATGAGAAGTTTTCAGTTGTTGGCCGGTCGGACACCGGTCGGCTATGCAGGTACAGGGTAAGTGGCACGCGGAGGTGAGGCAAGTCTCAAGCGCTTTAACGCTATTCCGGTTACAGCACTTTTGTTTCCGTCAACTCATGGTCATGGTTACGGTGGCGTTTGTGGGCGCGACAATTGTGGCTATGGCTGACATTGTTGTGCCACCACCGTAAGCCCCTGACAAGAAACGTACCCCCACGATTACGCCGCTATCGTCTCCGCCGTTCGCCACGATTGCGTCATTACCCATAGGGTCCTTCACGAGCAGAAAGTTCAAGTAGTTTGGCATAGAGGCCAAGACGTCTCCGACCAGCAAACCCGCCGGAACAACCACAACTTTAGACGACCCCAAGAACCCGGAGACCTGAATCGAACCTGTCCCATCGACGTTGATAGTGTCTAGAAGTATGTCAAAGTCAGCCGGCCTATTCAGAAACAGTGTCAACCGTGAAACGAAGAAGGGAGTGGATCCTTGGCTAGTTATTTTGATTTTCGCATTTCCCGTGAATTGTATGCTGGCGTAGACCCTCACCACGCCGTATTGAGACAAGGGCATGGGGGCGTTGGTCGATGGAGGTGGGGCGAGAACATAGCGGAGGCTGATAGATGCCAAGCTAACGAGCATTATGGCCGCGGCTAGCATCATTATCCTGGTCCTTCGACCATGGACTTTGCTCATCATTTCACGCTGGTTAGAATCTACCACTTAACAGAAAATGCTTCATGATAATAATACTTTTGTACTCACGACACCTGCGCGTAAGGTACGTACGTCGAATGCGAGGGAAGTTAAATAGCAGCAACGCGGCCGAGAGCGCCCTTCCGAAATATTTCGGCCACACCTCACTTGTCTTTACACTCAGTCAGCACTTAAGTAGTCCACGGCCGTAGGAAATGTTGGAATGTCGAGGTTCCCTAGAATCCTTGTTGTTGCGGTTCTATTCAGCCTTTTCATGCTGAGCTTTGCCGTGGTTAGGTTTCGGGCACCTTCATCCATTGAAGCGGTTTATGCAGGCCTACAATTTCCAGTTGCGTTCGCATTCGTAAATGATGGGCGTATCTTCTACAATGAGAAGGACACAGGTAATATCAAGGTCATCCTGAGCGATAGAACAATCCTCGAAACGCCATTCGCGACCATGGGGCCACTCCCGCCAGGTGTTGGAGGGACAGAGCAGGGTCTTCTTGGAATTGCGTTGGACCCGCATTTCGACGTGAATCATTACGTCTACGTGTACTGGACTTATTGGAACGGCACTTACAAACATGGCAGAATTACCAGGTGGACCGCAGTTGGAAACACGGGACAAGACAACACTTCTATTTTCGATGTGACGGCCCCGGTTGCGACTACCAACCATAATGGAGGCT
>JAHFFU010000049.1 GCA_023247835.1 Candidatus Bathyarchaeota archaeon | reverse complement strand
AAATCGTTAACGCGGCCAAAGAGGAGGGCATCCAGATATTGAATCAAGACATCCTGGTCATTGCCCAGAAAATAGTTTCCAAGGCGGAGGGAGGAGTGGTCGACCTCAAAGCAATAGAGCCCTCACGAAGGGCAGAGGAAATGGCGAAGACCATTGGGAAAGATCCCCGGCACATCGAAACCATTCTCAGGGAAAGCATGAAGATCGTTCGTTTGAATGGCCCCCATATCATCGTGCAAACGCGTCACGGTTTCGTGTGCGCGAACGCTGGTGTCGATAGGTCGAACGTTGAAGACCCGAATTCAGTCGTTGTGCTTCCCGAGGACCCTGACAAGTCAGCACGTGAAATAAGGCAGCGGATTCGCCAGCTTACTGGCGCCGACATAGCGGTTGTCATTTCCGACACTTTTGGGCGCGCATGGCGGATTGGGCAAGTGAACGTCGCGATAGGGGTAGATGGATTACAGCCGATAATCGATTACCGAGGAGCCAAAGACATGTTCGGCTACGTTCTCAACGTAACCCAGATGGCAGTGGCAGATGAGCTAGCCTCGGCCGCCGAATTAGCTATGAAGAAAAGTACGGGGGTCCCGGTCGCAATTATCAGGGGGGTCGATTATGTCCAAGGGGCTGGATCAGCTCGCGACCTCATTAGGCCTGAGGAAGAGGACCTCTTTCGCTAATCAGTCAGCCATTTCATTGCATCGTTAAGCATCCAGGCGTTGAGGAGCATACACGGGAACCCGCAGCAACCGACTCGTACGCCCACAACCCATTCACTAGAAATCGGTCGCGGTCCCGTATGTGTTGAAACTGAGCCTTCGCAAGCTTAATTATTCCTGAACCCTGTGTCTAGCTGAAAGGCGTCCTCCATGGAGTCCGTCAAGCCGCCAGTGCCTGTGCAAGTTAATGACATGCAGTCTTTTGCGCGGCTCGCACTGGCGTTGACAGACGGCTCCCAGCTCCTTTGGTACTTTAAGCACAAAGGAAAAAACATCCTCGGATTATTCACAGCCTACATGTACTGGGAAGGCGACCTCCCGATACTCGCCTACGCATTTTCCGACGCGCCGCCCAAAGCCTTCCTCGCATACAGAAGTGACTCATTGAAGGGCGAAGAGTGGATGTTCACGGACGACGCGGGCGATACTCGTTTCAGATATGCCTCGTTTGTCGAATTGAAGACCATCCCGGAAGCCTTCGTTGACAGCTTGGAGGGCAAGTTCCCAGAATTGTCTCAACCAATGCTTGCCGAGGTTGAAAGCCTCAAGTCTGTCGCAAGAATCCTGCTTCCACTTTCGCTGAGGGAGGGAACGTTGTTTCCGCTGTGGCATTTCATACGAGGCAAGAAGCACATCATCGGCACGTGCATTCCCTTCGAACATTACTACGAAGCCGATGCACTCCCAGTCTTCTTCTACGTGTCTCAAGACGAGGCACCCCAACAGGGCTTCATAAAATACATCGCCGTCAAACCAACCGGCGAGAAGGTTGAATACTCGAATAACACGAGCGATGCCAAATTCTTCTACGCAAAGCTTGTTGGCGTAAAGGACATGCCAATATTCCCTAAGTAACCATTTCTTTCGGGGATTTTAATAGCGCCGGGCGCCCTTCTCCATGGAGGTACCCGTGTGTCTTTTAGCGAGAAGATACGGAAAGCCGCCGAATCGAACAAGAGCAGAACTGTTCTCGCACTAGATTTGGAAGGGCCAGAACCAAAGGAACTGGCAGCGCAGAGTGCGGCACTTCTTCAGAAAGTTAGTGAGTATATCTGCGCCGTCAAACTCAACCGCCAACTAGTCATGTCGTTGGGCATGCGGGGAGGTGTCGAAACACTCGTCAAACTGGCACATGACCTCGCGCTGCCCACCATCATGGACGCAAAGCTGAACGATGTGGGCCACACAAACGAATTCATGGCGCGGTCATACTTCGACACAGGCTTCGACGCTATCATCGCGAGCCCTATAGCCGGATGGGAAAACGGCTTGGACACAGTTTTCGGCCAGGCGAATTCTCGTGGAAGAGGAGTGATACTGCTGGTCTACATGAGCAATCCAGGGGCTGAGGCCTTCTATTCGTTGATGGGCACACGTGGGAGAGAGGCGCCTAGACCCGTTTTCGAGTTTCTGTCGGAGATGGCTGTGCAGTGGAAAGCGCAAGGGGTTGTAGTCGGCGCAACCAGGCCTAATCTGATTTCAAGAGTACGGCAACTGGTTGGGCCAGAATTAGCGATTTACAGCCCAGGTGTAGGGGCGCAAGGCGGCGATGCTAGGGAGGCTTTGGATGCCGGTTCAAACTACCTGATTGTGGGACGAGCAATTTACAATGCAGTTGACCCGGAGAAAGCGGCTATGGGGTTTCGGGAATTAGTCTCATGATTCAGCATTCTAGTACAGCGCCTTGAGTCTCAGTTTTTGGCCATGGTCCCCGTCAAGCCCATGGCACGAATCTGGACATAGAGAGGATATGGATTATGTCAGACTCTCCCTGTAGGCCCCATTACTTGGAATATGTCAACTTAAAGACCAAGATTTTTATTCTCGCACATTTGTAGCCGGCTAGCAGTGATTTCTAATGGGTGGGGCAAAAAAGAAGAGCTTAGCGCAAATGGAGAAGCAGCAGGTTCAACAAGACTCTACCAAGAAACCTGAACCGGCGAAGAAAGCGAAGGGCAAAACTGGCTCAGAGAAGAAGACCGCAGGAATTGGCCTTCCAAACTTTGACGACGCCAAGTTCACCGGTGAACTCTCGAAGATGAGTGCCCTCACACCATACGCCATCGCCACACAGTTTAACGTGAGATTGAGCGTAGCAAGGGACATACTCGAAGAGTTGGAACGACGCCGGCTTGTGAAATCAGTCGGCGGCAACACAAGGATCAAACTCTACAAGTTGGCAGCAGCCTAGGCCTTCTCTACCCGAATTTTTGTGCCGCTTTTTAGGTTCCGGAACAAATCCAGATTAGAGGTAACCTTCCCAACTGTATTGACAGGGCTGTACGGCTGCGTCGGGCCATAGAAGATGCAGAGCGCTGAACCCATAGGCCAGTAGGCAATCGTCCCAACCTCAACCTTGCTCTTTGCCTTCTCACCCCCCAACTTCACGGGAGTCTCGAAATAGATTTCTTCCTTCCACCTTGCCGCGCGGCCCTCGAAGGGTAATGCCTTCGCCAAGTTGTCAACCGTCATCGGACTCTGAAAGCGAATCAATTCTCCTTCTGCCTCGCCGTATCCCTCCGCAACCAATCGAACTTTGTACCGAGTCACGTCGCTTTCTTGCGGTTTAACCTCAGGTCCGGCGGGCGGTGACGAATTGGTAGCCATGGCCTTTGTCCTCTGCTAGACTGATAATGGTGGCGGAAACCATTTGGACGCGTGTTGTTAAAAAGGTGGACGTGGCGCTTCCCTTTTCACCAAAACCCGCTGAAATCTGTAGTTTCCTGACAAAAAGGATAACTATCACAGTTTTCTAGCCGCCCCAGAGGCAGCGCGAATTGAGTGGTCCTGTTCGCACGGTTATAATGGGTGCCGCTGGTAGAGACTTTCACAATTTCAACGTATACTTCAGAAACAACCCAGACTACGAAGTCGTAGCCTTCACTGCCACACAAATTCCAGGGATCGCCGGCCGTACATACCCAACGGGCCTGTCTGGGCCACGGTATCCTAATGGCCTCCTGATTCTACCGGAAGATGACTTGCCCAAGGTCATCAAAGAGAAGAACGTAGACCTAGTCGTACTTGCCTATAGTGACCTATCCCACGACGAGGTTATGCATAAGGCGTCACTGGTATTGGCGTGCGGCGCAGATTTCAGATTAATGGGCCCTAAAACGACGATGCTCAAATCAAACCTACCTGTGATTTCTGTCTGTGCAGTAAGAACCGGGGCGGGCAAGAGCACTGTCTCACGCTCGGTTTCAAGATCGCTGAAGAAACTTGTGGGCAGAGTTGTCGTAATTCGTCACCCAATGCCTTATGGGAATCTATCAAAGGAGGTTTGCCAACGCTTCGCGACATATGATGACATGAAGCGGTACGAATGTACCATTGAAGAGCGCGAAGAGTACGAGCCGCACATAGATATGGGGAACATAGTCTACGCGGGCGTTGACTATGAGAAAATCTTAAGGGAGGCAGAGAAGGAAGCGGATGTGATATTATGGGACGGCGGCAACAACGACCTGCCTTTCTACCATCCGGACCTGCAAATCGTTGTTGTTGACCCCCATCGCCCCGGGCATGAACTCCGATATTACCCAGGTGAAGCCAACCTGAGAATGGCGGACGTTGTGGTCATAAACAAAGTCGATACAGCAGCGCCCGACGACATCGAAACCGTTCGAAAGAACATAAAACGTGTGAGGCCGGAAGCGAAAGTCGTTGAAGCGGCCTCTGATATTCACGTTGAGGACATAGCGCACATTCGCGGAAAGAGAGTCGTTGCAGTGGAAGACGGGCCAACGGTTACCCATGGTGGCATGAAGGAAGGAGTCGGTGCCATAGCCGCAAGAAAGTTTGGTGCGAAGGAACTAATTGACCCCAGGCCCTTCGCCTTAGGCTCGATCAAGCTAACGTACGAAAAATACCCGCACCTAGGCCAGGTATTGCCAGCCATGGGCTATGGGGAGAAGCAGATCAAAGAACTAGAACAAACTATCGCCGCGATCGACTGTGATTCTCTCGTCCTCGGCACCCCGATCGATTTGAGGAGAATCATGAACGTTCCGAAACCTGCCGTTCGAGTTAGGTACGAGATTCGCGAAACCACAAAGCCGACGCTGGAAGAGATCCTTCGCTCGGTCCCCATCCGGTTTACCCAGAAGTCACGTTAAGACTCGTTTTAGCGTTTCGAAGATGTATTCCAGTTCGGGTTCGGTGAGCTTCGGGTGTACGGGTAAGGAAAAGACTTGCCTGCAAGCTTTCTCGGTCTCAGGAAGAGGTCGGCGCGCAGTGGAGCGTTCGCGGTATAAGGGCAACATGTGCAACGGAGACTCATAGTACACCGCCGCCTCAATGTTTCTTGACCGAAGTTTCTCGATAACTTTGTTGCGTTTTCCAGCATTCGCCCCGTGCAACCTCAGCGTGTACAGATACCAAGCACTTTTCCTACCTTCGGGTTCTTTCGGAGGCACGACTTTTCCGAGCATGCCAAGCTTCTCATCGAGGAATTGCGCATTCTTCCTTCTTCGCTCCAAGAAAGAAGGAAGTTTCTTCAATTGCGCGATTCCGATGGCGGCAAGTAATTCAGTCATCCTGTAATTGTTTCCGACAGTGGTTGGCCAGTATGGGCGTTGTTCCCCGTGAGACCTAATCATCCGCATCTTCTCAGAGTAGTCGTCGTCGCTCGTTGTGACCATACCGCCTTCCCCAGTCGTCATGTTCTTTCCGGCGTACATGCTGAAGCATGTCATGTCTCCAATCGACCCTATTTTGGAGCCATTGTATTCCGCTCCGTGTGCCTGGGCAGCATCCTCGATCAGGGTAACGCCGCGTTCTCTGGCGAGCTTCTTCAACGGGTCTAAATCCGCCGGCAAACCGTACAAGTGAACTGGCATGATTACTTTTGTATTCCGCGTCATTACCGCCTCGACGGTCTCAGCGGTGATCGTGTACGTGTCTGGGTCAATGTCAGCGAAAACCGGTTCAGCACCAGCGAGCAGAACAACCTCCGCGGTTGCATGAAAGGTAAAAGATGGAACGACCACCTCATCACCCGGCTTAACGCCCGCGATAAGTATGGCCGCATGAAGCGCCGCGGTCCCGGTGTTCAGGGCTACGGCATGCTTGGCACCAACATAGCGCGCGAACTCTTTTTCGAATTCCAGGACTTTAGGGCCCATACCGCTCTTTTCGGTCAGAATGCCGCTCTTCAAAACCTCAGTTGCGGCCTCGATCTCTTCTTTACCAATAATGGGCTGGTTTATTCGGATTAAGTCGCGCACGATAATCGTCTCGAAGCCGCGTTCGCTGTGTAGATGAACGTTCATCTAAAAGTGTTTCTAGGCATGGAACGCATTCACACGCGAATTTTCCAGCGAAACCAACAGCTGATTCAAAATGCATATCGAGAGCGATAAGTCTCCATGATAATCGATGAGCGAAGATGTCCTCAATGCAGAACGGCGTTGAGGCACAGCGGCTTGCCGAAGGTGGCAACACCATGATCGCGAAATCAGATAAAATAGGGAGCGCTCGAGGCATGAAACTGGAAACAAGCCCTCAAGGGTTCTACACTCACAAGTCGGAAACTCGAACCTGGCATATCCAAGACATCAAGTTTGGTGGGCGCTTGCACAACAACAAGATGGAAAGGCTCAATGCCGAAGTTCGAGATAGAGAGAACGTTATGCGAAACCTGAAGCGAACTGGCACTCCGATACTCACAGGCTACCAAATCTTCCACAACTACATACGACCACACATGGCCTTAGAGGGCAAAACACCAGCCGAACTATGCGGCATCCAAATCGAGGGTGAGAACAAATGGCTAACCATTATCCAGAATGCGGCTCACCAAACGAAAGGTAACAGCCAAAACCAGCCAGCCGACCAAACGCCAAGGTAACAGAACCACACAACAGAAACCTTATATGAAATTGTTTTTGTTGTGGGGATTTGTCGCGGTAGCGGAGGCTTTCGGGTTTGTCGGCGAGTATTGGTGGGCAACGAGCGCTGATGCTCAAAGAAGGAACTTCTAGGACGCAAGGCCGGGAAGCTCAACGCGCGGATATTTTGGCCGCCATGACAATCGCCGAATCCATTAGATCCTCCCTTGGTCCTAAAGGCATGGATAAGATGCTCGTGGACGGTTTCGGTGACGTCACCATCAGCAATGATGGGGCTACGATACTCGACGAGATGGATGTACAGCATCCAGCAGCAAAAATGATGGTAGAAGTCGCTAAGGCTCAGGATGATGAAGTCGGAGACGGAACTACTACGGCTGTGGTCTTGACTAGCGAGCTGTTGTCAAAAGCGCAGGCCTTGATGGACAAAGACGTGCACCCAACGGTCATTGTCGACGGCTACCAGATGGCGAGCGAAAAGGCTCTTGAATTCCTGCGTAAGATCGCGATCAAGGTTAACCCGACCGACAAAGCGATGTTAAAGAAAGTC
>JAHFFU010000048.1 GCA_023247835.1 Candidatus Bathyarchaeota archaeon | reverse complement strand
CGATAGGTCCTTGCCACCACCTAGTCGACCGCGTTTTGCTAATTCGAGTTCAGCTGTGACTGCTATGCCCATCTTCCTCAGCCGCTTGGCTAGAGTTGCTGCAACCTCAAGGGCCCGGGGTTCATCTAGCCTAGAAACGAGGCCAACCTTGAAAGCCAATTTTGGTACTCCAATCAAAGACACTACGTTAGGATAATTAAGTAATCCACTCGTAGCTCACAATCGAAAGCCGGATTTTCCTGCGCGAAACTATACGTGAATGATCGGCGGACCAGACAAGCTTTTTAGACGAAGACCAGGCGTTAACTGCTTTCAAGCTTAGCTTGCAGGCGAAGAACACTGAGCAAACCAGTAGATGTAGGCTCTCTAAAAATCGGCCACTACGTAGTGGTAGACGGTGAACCGTGCAAAATTGTTGAATACGAAAAATCCAAGCCTGGCAAGCACGGGGCCGCGAAAGCCAGAATCGTAGCCATCAGTGTCACAACTGGGACCAAGAAGAACGTGATCAGCCCCGTAGACGCCCGCATTGAAGTCCCTATGATAGAGAAGAAAACAGCCCAAGTACTTGCTTTCATGGGCAACAATGTTCAGCTGATGGATATGCAGTCTTACGAGACCTTCGAAACTCCAATGCCTGAAGAAGAAGAGATCAAATCGAAACTGGCTGCTGGCGTTGAAGTCGAATACTGGCAGATGTTGGGACAGAATAAGATAATGCGGACCAAAGGCTAATTCTTCCAGTTCCCGCCCGCACATTAGAAGGCTTGTCTAATGCCCCTAGTCTCCCACATCAAACTCAAAAAAAGGATGTCAATTTCCAGCATTGCTAGGCAAATGGAAGCGGTCAAAGTTCTTGGGCCGGGACGGTTCGGCAGAGCAGTAAGAATTCTCGGAGATTTGTTCAGGGATGATGAATGCGTCAAGCTGATCTCCCTTGCAGGTCCTATGGTACCCGGCGGCCTGAGGGCAATTATTTCCGATCTAGTTGACGAGCGTCTGCTCAATGGGATCGTCACGACTGGAGCAAACGTAACACATGACCTCCTGGAAGGCTTGGGGCATCGGCACATTGCAGGGTCGGAATTAGCGGACGATAGCAAACTGAAACGTCAGGGGCTATCTCGAATTTACGACCTGTTAGTGACTCAGAGAGCAATCGAACACCTGGAGAGAGCAACTCACCGCATGCTCAACCACATCCCAGAAGCAAAACGGCGAAACATCGCCAGCTACGAGTTACTATGGGAGTTCGGCAGACAAATCCGAGACAAACACTCACTTCTTCATACCGCACAGAAACGTAGGGTCCCCATCTTCTGTCCCGGCATTTTTGATTCAATGCTCGGGTTGAACCTTTGGACCTACAGTCGACTCAAGCCGCTATTCATTAACCCCTTCAAGGATTTTTCGAGGCTAGTTGACTTAACTTACGAAAGAAAGAGGGTTGGGGCAGTGATCCTCGGCGGCGGGATGCCGAAACATCATCTCCTAATCGCAAATTCATACAGAGGCGGCGTGGACGCGGCGATTCAAATAACACTTGACCGCCCCGAAGGCGGCGGGGCTAGCGGTGCCCCATTGGAAGAGGCGATAAGCTGGGGCAAAATCAAGAGCCCTAACAGACTTGTCACGATTGTTGGGGACGCCACAATAATATTCCCGCTTCTCATTCTAGCGGCGCTAGAGAGGGCGAGGAAATAGGCTCATCTTAGTCGAGGAATATGGACCTCAAGTATGCCCCGTTTGAATTCCTTGCTCATTCTTTTCTCGTCGACGGGGACAGGGATTCGGATTAGGGCACGGTAGCAAGTGAACTCCCCATGCCTGTGCTTGGCTCCAAGATCCCTGAACGTAATCTTCCTGTTAGTCTCTGCACGTATTTCCACAGAATCATCCGTTGGGCATCGCAGCTTGACTTGTTTCTGATCTACGAAAGGTAGATCAACTGTTAGGACAACTTCCGTGACCGCCACAAAGAGATCGTACAGAGGTTGGATGCAGGCCGCAGCAGCATTCCATCCTGACCCATGCGCTGGAGAGAATTCGCTTCTTGGCTCGGAACTCAACGTCATTCATCCGTATAGTGGCGGCAGATCGTATTCGTGAGACTTGTCCATCCTGAGCATCTCTTCGTGCGTACGGTGCATCATATCCTTGCTTCTCAAACGAATCTCCTCCCCTCTCTTTAGCAGGTCCGAAACATCAACATTCAGGTCGAGAATTTTGTTAACGGCGGTTAACGCAGTTGCGGCTGCTACAGGGTCAGGGTAATTGTAGTAAGATTGCGTCAACAGCGTGATCGCGGGGACTGATGCCTGAGCACATTTCCGAAGGATTAGGCCGTAAACGCCAACTATGTAACCTTCCTCTAAAACTTCGGCTGCTCCGCGTAGTCTTGACTCCAATTCCTTGCCTGAGAGCGCCGCGAAAACTTTGGGAACGTCTATGTCTTGACGGTTCGCCACGGCCATTCCGCCCAAGGATAGCATCAGCTTGGCACCCTTACTCCGAGCCCAATCGACGACACTCGTCGCAAGGGGCCTAATCAGCGGCACGGGAATCACTGTTTCGGAGATTATGATAACCAAAGAGTTGCCTGCAAAGATGCGGACTGGGGCTTTCGGAAGCCCTCCGTGCAGCACGATCATGGGTGGGAGAAGGTCTGATTCGATGGCTCCGACTTCCTGTAATTTTAAGATGCTGATGATGTGAGAGGCAGCGAGCAATCCTACCAGGCCGACATCAGGGAGACCGTTTATCAAAACAGCTCCTTTAGGAATGGCCGCGGTCTCCATTATTCGCAACCCGTCCGTCCCAGACAGGCTATTAGACAAATATAGGACCCTCCCAGCAAGTCCGAGAGCTGAAGATGAGCATGTAATAAACGGTTCGTAGAACTTACAAGAACTTTTAGGATGCAAAAGACAACGCATCAATCCAATCTTTCCAGAGCGGAAATTCGATGAGTTCGCCTGAGGGTCTGGGCAAGTCGCTTAGCGACGCGCTGAAAAAGCTACTCCGACTCGCTGTTATCGATGAGAAAGCGGTCAAAGAACTAGTGCGGGACCTGCAGCGGGCCCTCCTTCAAGCCGACGTTAACGTTAACCTTGTTCTACAAATCTCTCAAGCGGTTGAGAAGCGATCTCTCGAAGAAAAACTGCCGCCTGGAATCTCCCGGCGCGAACACGTCGTCAAGGTTCTCTATGAGGAACTAACTCGGTTCCTCGGGGAAGAACCAAGCAAACTCACGATTGAGCCAGGGAAGACCCAGGTCATCATGCTAGTCGGGATTCAGGGGACTGGGAAAACAACGGCCGCCGTAAAACTCTCACGCTTCTATCAAAAGCGCGGTTTGCGCCCTGCCATTATCTGTGCTGACACTTATCGGCCAGGAGCCTATGACCAGCTTAAGCAACTTGCGGACAAAGTGACAGTGCCTGTCTACGGTGAACCCAATTCGAAGGACGTGTTGAGAGTAGTTCGAAAGGGTATGGAGCAATTTGCAGACCAAAAGTACGACCTAATTATCGTGGACACAGCGGGGCGTCACAAGGACGAAGCAGAACTAATGTCTGAGATGCGGGATCTGGCCAAGCAAATACAGCCCAACGAAATAATTCTCGCAATCGACGCCTCCATCGGCCAAGCAGCAATGTCCCAAGCAGCGGCGTTTAATGAGAGCACAAAGATCGGTTCGATTCTTGTAACGAAGCTTGACGGGACGGCGAAGGGAGGGGGAGCGCTTTCAGCCGTTGCGGCAACCCATGCCAAGATCAAATTTATGGGTACCGGCGAAAAAACCGACGATATCGAGCAGTTCATTCCTTCCAGCTTTGTGGGACGCCTTCTTGGAATGGGTGACATGAAAGCTCTGGTCGAGAAAGTTCGTGAAGCCGAGGTAGTCGTCCCGCAGAAGAAGGCGAAGGCGTTCCTAGAAGGCAAGTTCACGCTGAAGGACATGTACGACCAAATGGTCGCAGTTCGAAAAATGGGCCCCCTCAAGAAATTGGTTGGGATGATGCCGGGGGGCATGAATATACCCGATGACGCGATGGAGACCGCTGAGAAGAAACTGGACGCTTGGCGTGTGATCATCCAGTCCATGACCCGGGATGAGATAGAAGATCCGAAACTCGTTGACTCCTCGCGGGCGAGGAGAATTGCACGTGGTTCAGGGACGTCCGACAAGGATGTTAAGGAAATGGTCAATCAATACTTCATGATGAAGAAGATGATGAAGAGCATGAAGCGGCGCGGCGCTGCATTCGGAAGAGGGAGGATGCCCTTCCCAACACGGCCCTGAAAGACGGGAAGCCTTTCCAAGAAGGTTAATTAGCCCGCCCTTTAGTCTGCTAACAAATTTCAGGTTCTGCCTCATGAGACGTTCAAAGGGTTACCGTTCAAAGACGCGGACCCTTCTCCGGAAGAGACCCCGCGAGCGAGGAAAAATAGGCCTCAGTAGAATCCTCAGAATCTACCGCCCCGGAGAGAAAGTCACAATCATAATCGAGCCGTCGATACATAAGGGCATGCCACACAGGCGCTACCATGGAAGGGTTGGAGTAATTCAGGCGAAACGCGGCAAGTCATACGTAGTTCATATCGCGATGGGTAGTCAGACGAAGCAAATTATCGCCCGACCGGAACACCTCACCCCGCACGTTGAGTGAACTAGTTGCCCAGAAAGATCATCGAATCCAAACCTACGACTACCGCTGAAGCCAAGAGGACACTCGAGCGGGCAAAGGAAGATGAATTGGGTGAATTTCAGAGGCGAACACTCGACTACGCTTCCAAGTTCGCCAAAGTCTCGCCTGCAAAGGCTGAGAAGCTCGTGCGGGAATTATCTGAGAAGCATCAGCTCGACCGGAAAGATGCAATCCAGATAGCTAACGCGATGCCACGGTACATCGAGGAGCTGCGTACCATCCTCACGGTCAAGGGCAGGATCATCCTTGGTACTCAACTGGAAGATATCCTGAAACTTCTTAACAGCTACCGAGAGGATTAACCCAGCTGAGCAATTTCCAAGATCAATACAGGAAGCCTTTTTTCCCTGCGAATCCCCAACTCTATGCGGATATGCTGACTTTGCTAGATTCTGGCCACCCTGCCATATTCACCACAACTGAAAAGGCACACAGGCCAAACTCCCACTTCCTTTAGCGCGAAGTCTTGCGCATCTATTTCTGGGGAAACAAAAATGAGTGAGAGTACAAAAAGCCCAAATGAGGCAAGGGGCAATAGTTCAGCACCTTCGCCTGGGTTTAGGCCAACGACCAGTGGCGCCCTGGAAGGTGGCTTCCCACCGCGACTTTACGAAGAGTACGCGTACGTGTTGGATTACCTGCAGTACGGCCGACCTGCAACAGACAAGCCTAGGCACCTGGCCCTTCCGACTGTTCAGGTTATTGGAGAAACATACTTCACACTCCTTGAAGCCGAAATACGAGCTGGAACCCAAGCCCAGCTCCACGAACGAGTCTACATTGGGAAGGACCGACGGGAGAAAATTAACCGAATCATCGGAAGGATCGGTTACAATGACCTGACAGCGAACGCTAAAGCCGAGTTGCTTCCAGTACTCGAAGACCTAATCGCACACCAAGAACAACGATTCGTCTCTTTCTTCAATAATTCGCAGGCTATCACACCGCGCATGCATGCATTGGAACTGCTCCCCGGGATTGGAAAAAAGTCAATGTGGCAGATCATCAATGCGAGAGAGAAGAAGCCTTTCGCAGCATTCAAAGACATTCATGAACGGACGAGCGTAGGGGACCCGATCAAGGTCGTAGCCAAACGAATTCTGGATGAATTGACCGGGGGAGAAAAGTACCGCGTCTTCTCGAGGGCACTATAGACCCCGCTGATCATTACCTCGAGAGAGTTGGTTTGCCCAACAGGGTAATCATGCATATTGACTTCGACTACTTCTACGCCCAGTGCGAAGAGAACAGAAACCCCAGCATACGAGGAAAACCTGTCGTAGTTTGCGTGTATTCTGGCAGAACCGAAGAAAGCGGGGCAGTTAGCACCTCTAATTATCTAGCTAGGAAATATGGGGTCAAAGCTGGCATACCCATCGCTCGGGCAAAGAAACTCCTAGAATCAGTAGACGCGGTCTTTCTTCCCATGGATCGCCCCTTTTATGAGCAAGTGTCCGAAAGGATAATGGAAACTCTAAGAGCGTATGGTGATTCATTTGAAAAGGTGGGAATAGACGAAGCCTACGTCGAAATCTCATCGAGAGCAGGCGGGAACTTCGAAGAAGCTGACGATGTCGCGAGTGACGTTAAGCGGCAAATACTCACGCAAGAGCAAATTACGTGCTCAGTAGGAATCGCGCCCAACAAGCTCGTAGCCAAGATCGCCTCCGACGAGAGAAAACCGGATGGCCTCACCACGGTGAGGCCGGAAAATGTCAGAAGTTTCTTGGCACAATTGCTGGCATCACGAATACCCGGCGTAGGAAAGAAAGTTGAAGACAAATTGGATCAATTGCAGGTCAAGACGATAGCTCAACTTTCGGCTCTTAACCCGACGGTTATTGTTGAAGCGTTCGGCAAGAGTTTGGGAAGTTACCTTTACCGGGCCGCCAGAGGAGAGGATGATGAACCTGTAAAGGAGAGGGACCAACCGACCCAGCTAAGCCGAATCGCCACTTTAAAGCGGAATACCCGTGAACCCTCAGAAATACTGTCCCCCCTGAGCGAACTGGCAAATTCAGTAACAACCAAGTTGAAGGAAAAGGGCATGACATGCAGGTCGGTGGCAATCATGGCCATATTGAACGACTTATCCATTCACAGCAAATCGAAGACGCTAGAACAACCGACCTCAGATGGAAAAATCATCAGGAACGCTGCTCGGGAACTAATGAAAGAATTCTTGGAATCGATGCCAGCTGCCATGGTTCGAAGGACAGGCGTCAGAGTCTTTGGATTATTGAAATCAACCGGGCAAACAGAAATATCCAAATTCCTAAACGGTTAACTGAAATTCAGGACCCACAGCTGTCTCATCGAGGTGTCTGTCGTGGCTTGGGTTCGACGCGAACTTGACGCTCTCGGGATACCCCCCCTCAAGAGATTTGGGCAACACTTTCTAATCGATAAAGCGGTTCGCGAGCGTCTAATTGAGCTGGCTGAGCTAACGGTTGACGATACGGTCCTCGAAGTAGGGCCGGGTCTCGGATTCCTGACCACTGCGTTGGTAGAGAGAGCGGGCCGC
>JAHFFU010000047.1:1752-7248 GCA_023247835.1 Candidatus Bathyarchaeota archaeon | reverse complement strand
CAGCCATGTTGGGACAGTGCGCTTCTTCACAGACCGTGTGAAGATCGTGACTCCGCAGAATGCTCTTGATCCTCTCGTAGTTCTCGCCTGTTGGATATTTCACACGTAACCACTCAGGCTTCTTCTCCTGAGTTTCCTGAATCTGCAGGACATGTGAATATCGAGGCATGCGGGACCCAGGCTGAGAGGCTAGGCCGACGCGCCCTTTTGACTTTTGCTTTGGAGAGAGATGTCGCTATTCGTTTGGCGAAATCCGTCCCTCGCCCCGTCCGAGCTTATATGGATGCTAAATGAGCGTTCAGGGAGTCCCGAAGGGCCCTGAATCTGTTTCGCGGCAACCTCTTCGCGAAAACTTTCAATTTCGATATGACCAGACCGTTCGGGTCAAAACTGGGTGTTACGAGAATGGAAATAGAATCCGAAAACTCGCCTGGGAGTCTACGGAAAGCGATTCGGCTGAGGAATGCGGTAGCTCTGTATGCCAGTTCAGTTCTCGGCTCCGGGATTTTGGTTCTTCCTGGGCTTGCGGCGAAGATTGCAGGGCCTGGTTCCATCCTCGCCTGGATATTCCTTTCTCTCGCTAGCTATCCGTTTGCATTCACTTTTGCTTCTCTCTCTGCACGCCGTCCAGAGTCTGGAGGAGTATACTCGTTTGCAAAGGAAGGTTTCGGGTTTTGAGTTGCTACAGTGACTGGGTGGCTCTTTATCTTCTGGGTGGTTACTGGAGCGCCAGCGGTTACTCTTATTGCTGCGTCTTACCTCGGCTATGCTTTTCCGTTAACCCGCGTGGAAACTTACATTATTGCATTCGGAATCATTCTCGCAGCCTTCACCATAAACTACAGGGGAATAGTTGTCAGCAACAAGGTTCAGCTTGCAGTAATCGCATCCATAGTTGCACTTCTTCTTGTAACAATAATCTCCTCCACCTCTTCGGTGAGGATTCAGAACTTTATGCCATTTCTCCCAAATGGCCTTCTTCCCGTAGGAACGGCAGCTGCCCTGATTTTCTGGTCATATCTCGGCTATGAGAACGTGTCGAATGTGGCGGAGGAATTTGAAAGACCGGAAAGAGATTTTCACCGAAGTATCATTCTAAGCGTCGTCCTGATCAGCGGCCTGTATGTCGCAGTAGCATTCGTGACGATCGGAACGTTAGCATTTGAGGCGGGAGGAAGCGTCGCTCCATTCGCGGCAATCCTATCAAATGTTCTTGGAAGGTATGGGGCAATTGGGGCAGGCATCCTAGCCGTGTTCATAATTTTCGGCACTGTTAACGCGTACACTACTGGCATGTCGAGAGTGTTCTACGCGGTTGCCCGAGATGGAGGTTTCCCAAAGGCTCTGGAGCATATCAATAGCAGGACCAAAGTTCCAGACCGGGTGCTAATCGCACTATTAGCAAGCATCAGTGCAGTTCTCGTCATTTACTACTCTTCCCAAGTCGATTTGGAGACGGCTCTATTGGTGCCGAGTGGGGCTGCGATTCTTATCTACGTCATAGGCTCCGCGTCAGGTGTCAAGATATTTGCTCGGGGAGGTAGCGGTTTGAGAAAGAAACTCGTTTTCCCCTTGACTTCCCTTGCTATTTCACTCGTCATTCTTCCATTCATCGGCCCACTCCTCATCGCTAGTCTAGCGGTCATCGTCGCTGCATCGACCTACATTACAGCGTTCAAGCGAAGCGGCTAGAGCCTGAAACCGAAAGCGGAGGCGAACGATTCGACCTTCCTGAAATTGTTCATGAATTCGATGCCCTTCTGTGTCAGGCTGTAGACTTTCTCGCCCGTTCCGCTTTCCTGTATTACTCCTAAGTTCTTGAGTTCTTCAAGATATTTGATCAGCCTGTCGTGGGACAGGTTCGCGCCGTAGAGGATTCTTGTGGGTTTGGCTTCGTTGTTCTCTCGTTGGATGACGTGCATGATGTCAACGTAGATGCGGAACTGGGATCGGTATTTTGCCGGCGGCTTTGTTACCTGCCCCTGCTCGCCAGGAATCATCGGGCCTGATTCACTCTTAGCAGCATGGCGAGTAACAGTAGGAAACCAAACAACTGCGCAATATGGGCGAACGCGAAGAAAACAGGAACCAGCGTGAAGGCTAGAAAGAACAAGTGTGCAACTGTGAGGGAAGCGAACGCGCCGAAAACGAGCAACGAACTCGAAGACTTATTGACACTGTAGTTTATCGCCGTTTGAATCGCAATGTAGACCAGCAGAAAGATCAGTATCAATTCCGTTACGGGATTGTGGCCAAAGAAGAAAACTGGGGCAGCAGCAGCCATAGCTGCCTGTGAACTCATGTTTCTAGTTTGTTGGATGTAAGCGAAGAATAGAAGCCCGTAAGCCAATAGTTGCGCCATGAAATTGATGGTATAACCAATCGGGGTGAGAGGTAGGAAACGGAAGCGGGTTACAAGGACTATCAGGCTTGAGAGGCCGTCAATTAGCAGGCCCGCGCCGATTAGTACGAAGCTCATGTTGAGGTAGAGAAGAGTTCTCTCCCTGGAGAGCTTGTAACCCTTCAGCGCCTGATAGGCCACCGCGATTGCAATCGCGAACGCAATGAACTCCATTAGCGAGTCGAAGCCGAAGAACCAGAGGGGACGGGCCACGACCAATTGAGTTCAATCCTAGGGCGCCATGTGGCTCTTGGGCGCACTTTTCAGCGTTATGCATCAATCGTACAAGGATGCACGCGGAGGTGAGCAAAAACTGCTAATGAGGAGAAGGAAAACGGGAGTCAGGTTGTGGTTAATGGGACGAGTTTGCCGTTCATGAAGAAGCCTTTGAGGCCGCATTCTTCGCAGCGGGCTCCAAGCTGTAGGTCAGAGCGCTCTTCGTAGTATATGTTGAGGGTTTTCTGCCCGCATCTTGGGCAAGGGTCGCCTTCGGTCTTATCCATCACTTACCACCCAATTTACACGCATGCGGCCATATAGACTTGACAGGTTAGTGAAAGTAACAGAAATCAGTCTAGGGACAGCCGTACCGTCCACAGGTAGGCCCGCCCAGTTTTCGGTTCAAAAATGCGTTTTTAGCCAATCTCAAAGTAGGTGCGTTCCATGGATAGACTCTCACTGATCGGCCTCCCGTTCTATAGCCTCTCAAAATACCACGGCATGGGCGCTGCCGTGACGGCTCTGCGTTCGGCTGGAATTGCCGAAATCGTAAGGAAATGCACTAGGTCCTTCAATGACTTGGGCGACAGTCGACTATCCGAGAGCCATGCCGACTCCGGCCTTCGGAATCTGAGAAACTTTCCACAGTTCCTGCAAGATACCGACGCGGTGCAAGATGTGGCAAGCAAGGTCGATTCGGATGATTTCGTCTTCTGCCTGGGCGGGGAATGCACGTTCGTAGTGGGCACATTAGCCGGGTTCAAGAGTAAGTTCAAAGGTAAACCTGGGATATTGTGGATGGATGCTCACGGCGATTTCAACACGCCCCAGACAACGATCTCAGGATTCATCGGCGGAATGTGCTTGGCTTTCGCGTGCGGGCGTGGCCCTAAGCTTAGCACTGCGATGGAGAAAGTCAAACCCATCCTTCGGGAAGAGAATGTCGTTCACCTGGCGAGCCGAGCTCTTGACCCACTTGAATCCAAAGCCATTTCAGCCTCCCCACTGAAACTCTATTCAGCACAAGCGGTGCATAAAGAAGGAATATCCAAAGTCGCCGACAAAGCAGCAACCTACCTCGCGGACCGAAGTGATTGGATAGTGTGCCATCTTGACGTAGACTCCATCGATCCCGCAATAATCCCAGCTGTAAACTTCCCAGAACCGGGCGGCCTAACGCTTGAAGAGGTAAAGACAGTGGTTGAGGCTCTGAAACGAACTGGCAGACTGAAAGTCTTCGACCTAACCGCCTACAACCCAATGTTTGACCAGAACCAAGCTTCAGCCTTGAAACTCCTCAAACTTATTTCAGAAGTATTTCCGCAGCGAAACTAAACAATGCAGCAGTTCGGCTAGATACGGAGTTCTCTGGCCCGCCTCCAAGATTCATATTCAACAATAGCGTACGGGAGGGAAAGTTGGCCTTGACCGCTCCCATAGATGCCGGCTACACTCTCCGCTGTCCCAGCTGTGACACGGAATCGATGCTGACGAGTCAGACGCAATATGAAGTGGAGCATTTTGGTTCCGTCTTATTGAGCGTAGTTACTTGCCAGAAATGCGGCTACAGGCATACCGACGTAATTACACTTACAGAACGTGAGCCGATTGCTCTGGCCGCAAAGATAAATTCAGTTGAGGATCTGAACATGAGGGTAGTAAAGTCGGGGACGGCGACCGTTAGCATACCGGAATTCGGTGCGACTATCACACCGGGCCCCTATAGTGAGGGTTACCTTTCAAACGTTGAAGGCATCCTTGAGAGGATTGAGGACGCGCTGACATTCATGCTCACGAGTGCTGATGGAAAGCGCCTTGCAAAAGGCCGGAGGATGCTAAAACAAATCCGACAGGCCAAGGATTCCAGGCCCCGCTTCACGCTCGTGATTAAGGACCCATTCGGAAACAGCGCCATAGTTTCGCCCTCCGGTCAGAAAGTGAAGAAACGCCGAATTACCAAGCGGGAACTTCTAAGCGTTAAGTATGGTCAGTATGCATTAGCACAGGAAACGGCGAAGCGTTGAGCTGTTGAGTCAAGAGCGAACCGTTCTTTGCGGCAAGAAAGAATTGGATGGGCTAATGGAATACTCTTCGACACCGGAACCTCGCGTTTAATGTTCGACCCCACCTCTGGGAGGCCCTTGGGTGAGGGTTGGAACGTTTTCATAACCCACGCCCACTCCGATCACACTTACGGCTTCGCTACGTCCGCAAGGAAACATTCGACGCCGGAGACAGTTCGAATCTACGAGTCACTTTGGAAACGCCAAGTCAAGAATTGCCACACTGTTAAAATCGGCGACAAGATTGCTGTTGACGATATTGAGGTAAGAGTCCTTAACGCTGGCCACATGCTGGGCTCTTGCCAATTCGAAATCGTGACTCCTGAATTTACAGCAATCTACACAGGCGATATCAACTACGTGGACACGTTGACCACGCAGGCAGCGCAGGCCACGCCCTGTGATTACTTGGTTATCGAAGCAACATACGGCCATCCGTCCTATATCTTCCCCAAAAGGAGCACAATCTACGCCGACATCATAAGATGGACGATGACCGAGATCAAGAACGGCAAGATTCCCACGTTCCAAGTATACTCATCAGGAAAACCCCAGGACTTGGTCCGCCTGTTCAATGTGTACACGAAAGTTCCCGTCGTCTGCAGCCCAGGGATCGCCCGCGCCAACAGCGCTCATAATGAGAACGGCCTTACACTCAATTACTTGGATTCATCTACACCTGACGGCAAACGGGCTCTGAAAGCGGGTGGTTGCGTCTACGTTACCACTGGATCGGACCAAATGCTTCGTAATGCCTCGCGCGCTGTGGCGACAGGCTGGGCACTGCGACTGGCCTTCCGCCATTATACCGCT
>JAHFFU010000047.1:0-1652 GCA_023247835.1 Candidatus Bathyarchaeota archaeon | reverse complement strand
GGCTCTGAAAGCGGGTGGTTGCGTCTACGTTACCACTGGATCGGACCAAATGCTTCGTAATGCCTCGCGCGCTGTGGCGACAGGCTGGGCACTGCGACTGGCCTTCCGCCATTATACCGCTTTTCCTCTGAGCAGTCACGCGGATTACGGTCAACTGATGCAATTTGTTAGCAGCGTTAACCCGAAGAAGGTTTACGTTTTCACCGGCTACACCGACATACTGCCAACCGAGATAGAACGCAAGCTAGGCATAAAAGCCGGCCCGCTGCCAGTGGTAGCCCAAACGAAACTGTTGGACTTCAAAGAAGTTGTTACTTGAAGGTCAAATACATGAAGAGGCTTACTGCGACAAGGCCGATGGTGAACATGACGACAACTTCAGGCCGTATCTTTATCCCCGGAGTCTCCTCCTCGAAGAACCGAAGTAGGCCTGCGCTTGCCGCGGGCATCGGGGCCTCACGTTTACGCCTCTTCTCACGCGCACCCGACAAAGTTCACGCCCACCTAGAAACGATGGACTTTGATTCAAGCAATTAAACTTTCATTCCCAAGATGACGCACACGAAGAGCACGGTTCAAATTCGGTTCCCCGCACCATCTGACCTGGGATATAGATAGATTGGGCTTTTCCTAGTGGACATGGCACTCTGGAAATCGACGTGCCAATGGGACGTGTCACTCGAAAAGTTTCAGCTGGTATTTTTTTGTTGGTTTTCTCTGAGAGATCTTCGCTTGACTTCCTCATGGGAGATCACGGCTCTCTGAAAGGTCAGATGATTCTACTTAACATCTATGATGCAGTCATCTGCAGGCACTGTAGTGTTTAGAGACGCCAATACAATTCATGCATTATCCAGGAGGCTGAAGAGCCCGCTTGTCGAATCGGGGTCCTAGTTGATATAGTGGTGTTCTGCTAGTTGCATTCGCGATTCGCATCTATGGAACGATCTGGACCGTCCCCGCGTCTTTTCGGATTGGTTGGCTGGATCATTGTAGCGCTAGTTTTCGTTGGTGTGATCGTTTATGGGTTGTCAGTTTATTTGGACTGGATCGTTCTCCAGTCCATGTATGCTTCCAAGGCAGGCCTCGATTGGTTCGCGATAAACTTCTATCACAATAACACCTTCATCGTCGCCGGTGTTCTCGCACTTCTCTTCATCAATCCGATCCCTAGAAGGAGCCAACTCTTCGAGGGGCTTTCGGCGCTCGGAGGAGCCTTCGCGCGTGTCAGAGGGGAGGGGGAGACAGTCTCGCTCGGCCCTGGCAGGGTTGTGTGGTTGTTTTGGCAGGTAGTCAAGTGGGCTGTCGCCTTCTGGATGATCGCAATGGCGAACGGGATACCGGGCCTTGGCAATCTGACGATGGTAATCACGATGCTGCAAAGTGGGCTGGGTGACTGGGGCCAGGTCCTGAGGGTATTTCAGCTCCCGTTGGCTCCCGTTTCCGGAGCTGAGCTTGTTGCGTTGATGCCGACTATGGAGGTTCAATACCGCCTCATCTACGACATCGTCGCTGCGGTCGTATTCGTCGCAGTCCTGAGACTCATTCTGATGTTCGTCCGCGATTTCGCTCGACTCAAGACGAATGCCTGGACGAGAGATCTATTCCTCATTCTCGCTCTAGCTGTGCTGGTGGCGATCGTCGATGCACCC
>JAHFFU010000046.1 GCA_023247835.1 Candidatus Bathyarchaeota archaeon | reverse complement strand
TGGAGTTCATCTGATTGCAAATGGAAGCGACCTCATGAATCGCATACAAAGGCGACAGGTCAACCCGAAAGTGCTCGCCGACCTCTCAGGCTTGACTGAGTTCAACTACGTCCTGAAGGACGGTGGCATGATTAGAATCGGCGCGATGACTACAATCTCTGATCTAGTCAATTCCCCACTCATTGAATCTCGTCATGGAGTATTCCATGAGGTAGCCGAGAAGTTTGGTGGACCATCAATTCGAAATGTGGCCACGATTGGAGGTAACATATGCGCCGCCTCCTCATCAGAGGATTTGCTACCCGTCTTACTCGTCCTAGACGCTCAGGTCCGAGTGAAGAGCAAGCATGGGGAGCGCGTCCTGCGATTGGAAGATTTTCTCAAAGGCAAACGAGCGACTGAACTCAAAGCGAACGAAATCCTCGTCGAGACAATGTTTCGCGAATTTGACGCGCAGTCTGCCTGTGCGTTCGAGAAAGTGGGAATGAGAAACTCTCTGATAATCTCCTTCGTTTCTTCAGCGATCTACTTGAAACTTGATAAGAAGACTCGGCGAGCTGACGAGATTCGAATTGCGTTCAACCGATTCGGCGGCAAGATACCCGAACGCGCCAAACAGACTGAAGAGAAACTTCGCGGTAAAGTTCTCAATCCGCAGCTCATTCGCGAGGCAATCTCCTCCTTGAGGAGCGAATTGCGACTCAGTTCGGATTTTAGAGTGTCAGGAGAATACCGCTCCGATGTAGCGTGCGTCATATTCAAGCGCGCTCTCGATCGATGCTTTGAAAAGCTGGTTGGAGAAAGACTTGGCTAAGCATCTACTGAAATTCAATGTCAACGGCAAAGACCATGGCTTACTCGTTGAGTCCCACGAACGATTGCTGGATGTTCTTCGCGACCGATTAGGATTGAAGGGTACCAAAGAAGGCTGTAGCACTGGGGACTGCGGAATCTGTGCGGTCTTGCTGGACGGAAAACTAGTCAACTCATGCCTGATCCTCGCAATCCAAGCAAGAAACAGGAAGATACTGACAGTTGAAGCATTAGGAACCGCCGAGAATCTGCATCCGATTCAACGTGCATTCATGAAATGGAACGCTTCCCAATGCGGCTTCTGTATACCCGCCATGCTCTTGGCCGCAAAGAACCTTCTCGATCAAAACCTGTCGCCCACCGACGATGAGATCAGAGAAGCAACTAGCGGAATCCTCTGCCGGTGCACGGGTTACTTGAAGATATTCGAGGCGGTCAAGACAGCTGCCTCCGAAATGCGGAAGTAAATGCCCATGGTTGACGAAAGAACAACTGTCGAGAATCTCACGAAGAGCAGGCAATTGCTCGTTGTGGGAAAGAGTATCGAGCGAATCGATTCTGTCGACAAACTGCTAGGGAAACCAATCTATACCATGGACATTCTGCCTGAAAACACTCTATACCTCAAAGTCGTCAGATCGACGCACGTTCATGCACTTTTGAAAAGGGTCGATGTTTCAAAGGCGCGCAAATACCCCGGCGTAGCTACAGTCGTAACCGCTCATGACATTCCGGGCATAAACGAATCCACAGCCCTTCTTCCTGACAAACCCTTACTGGCAAGCGAAAGAGTCCGATTCGCAGGGGAACCGATCGCAGCGATTGCCTCGTATGACCAAGCGATAGCAGAAGAAGCGGTTGACTTGGTCGAGGTCGACTATGCGCCTCTCCCTTCAGTATTCTCTCCGGTCAATGCACTGAAACCCGACGCCCCAAAAGTTCATCCAGAAGGCAATATTGCGAAACACATGAAGCTGCGAAAAGGGAACATCGAAGAAGGCTTCAAGCAGGCTGACATAATCGTCGAAGAAACTTACAAATCTCAATTCCAAGAACCCGTGCCTTTAGAAACCGAAGCCGGTTTCGTTATACCAGAACCCGATGGTTCGGTCACTTGTGTCGGCTCCATGCAGAGTCCGTTTCATGTCCAAACTGGAATTGCAAAAATCCTCTCCCTACGCCCCGAGCAAGTGCGGGTAATCCAGGCGGCGACCGGCGGAGCCTTCGGACCAAAGTCCGACGAGATCCCTGTCGACGTCCTTGGCATGGCTGCTCTGGTCGCTGTTAAGACGCGAAAGCCTGCAGCTCTGGCGTATACGCGAGAAGAATCGATGATTGGTCACACAAAGCGGCATCCCTTCGTGACTACTGTGAAAGCTGGGGTGAAGAAAAATGGAGAACTCACAGCTTGGGAGACAACAATGCTCGCAGACACCGGAGCTTATGCTTCACTGGGTCCATTGGTGGTCATACGTGCATGTTTCCATGCGACCGGCCCCTATGTGATTCCTCATGTTAAGACTGACGCGTATTGTGTTTACACGAACAATACGATGGCCGGGTCGTTTCGAGGTTTTGGAGGTCCGCAGGCCCATTTCGCGGCGGAGTCTCACATAGATGTCATCGCGAAAAAACTCGGCATGGATCCGGTGGACATGAGACTACTAAACATGCTCAGACCCGGAAGCCTCATGGCCACGAGCCAGGTGGTTGATGAGTCGTTTGGGCTTGAAGAGTGTGTGAAGAGAGCGGTTGAGGAATCGGATTGGCGGCGTAAACGCGAACAGTTCTCGAGATTGAAGGGGTCGAAGAGGCGAGGGCTCGGCATCGCGATCATGTACCATGGAAACAGTCTCGGGCCTGAAGGCAGCGACTATGCTTCGGTACACATGCAGATAGAGAAAGATGGAATAGTCCGCTTCAGAACGGGACTTACTGAATATGGGACAGGAGCTCCCTCAGGCCTCATTCAGATAGCCGCAGAGACCATGCACTTGCCCGTCGAATACTTCAAGATAGATCCGCCAGATACAGATTACTGCAACGACACTGGACCCACGGTGGCATCACGCACTATCACCATCGGGGGTCGGGCCGCACAAATGGTGGCAGGGAATCTCCATCAGAAACTGAAAGAAATAGCAGCTGGAATGCTAGGATCCTCTTCCGAGAACGTAGAGTCAGAGAACGGCGTCTTCTTCGTTAGGACGGATCAACGACGCTCGGTCTCTTACAGCGATGTCGTGCGGGCGGCATTTGATCAGGGTGTGCAGCTGAAGGAGAGTGGAACCTTCACTGCGCCGAAGTGCGAGTACGACCCTGAAACCAGCCAGGGAACAACTTACCTGCAATACACGTACGGTGCAGTAACGGCCGAGGTGGAAGTTGACACCGAGACCGGACAAGTACAAGTTCTGAAGATGGTAACGGCTTACGATGTGGGAAAGGCCATCAACCCTCTATCTCTCGAAGGACAAATTGAAGGAGGCACAGTCCAAGGACTCGGATACGCCATTATGGAGGAGCTCGTGCACAAAGACGGAATTGTCTTGAACCCCAATCTAGGAGACTACTACATACCAACCTCGCTCGACATTCCAGAGATCAAAACGATTATCGTCGAATACCCTGGGCACCTAGGTCCTTACGGCGCGAAGGCAATTGGTGAACCACCCATAGTTCTACCCGCCCCCGCAATAATCAACGCCATCGACAACGCAATTGGTCTAAGGCTTAACGAGATTCCAGCAACCCCCGACCGAGTCCTAATTGGTTACAAGCGGATGAATCAGAAGGCGCAGAAATCTTAGGATAGTGTGTGGGCTTGAAACATATAGCGGTCAAATCTTCTGCGGATATCGTCGAAGAGGCCCACAGAATGATCCAAGCCTCGGAGCCGTTCGCCTGGGTGACCATAATTGCTCAGGAAGGATCGAGTGCGCGGCATCTTGGATCGTCGATGCTTGTAACCGGCGGTGGACGAGTGATTGGAACGGTTGGAGGCGCGATCGCGGAACTCCAACTAATAGAACAGGCTGTTGAGGCGGTAAGGGAAGGAAAACCGCGAACTGTGAAAATGCCTCTACCCGTCTGCGCTGGTGTAATAACCTGTTTCATCAATGTCTTCCAATCTTCTGAAACAGTCATTCTCGCGGGCGCAGGGCATGTCGCCCAATCCATGTCCAAACTAGCGAAGATGCTCGGCTTCAGAGTTATTGCGATAGATGATAGACCCGAATATGCAACGCGGGAAAGATTTCCAGAAGCAGACCAACTAATTGTCTACGAATGGGACAAAGCCCTAGAACAAGTGCGAATTGACCAGAACTCCTACATCATCATCCTGACATACGCGGGCGAATACGATGAACTTGTTCTGAGACGGGTAATCAATTCCAAGGCAGCCTACATTGGAATGATTTCAAGCCGATCAAAAGCAAAAGCTATTCTCGCAAAATTGCGGCGGGATAAAGTGCCTCAAGAGCTACTTGCTCGCGTGACAACTCCTATAGGCCTAGATATAGGAGCCGAGACACCGGCCGAAATCGCTGTCAGCACAATGGCCCAGATCATTATGCTCAAGAGGAGAGCCACCGGAAAAGACCTCTCAATAGCAGAACAGGAAGTAAGCAAACTCCGTTGAGAACCAAACCGACTTCGGTGACTCTGCTCAGGTTTTTCGAGCGTAGAGATGCGTTACCGATGTTAGGGCTGCGAAGATCACTACGATCCAGAACACTACATCTGTAATGAAACCGCTCCAGATCACTTGCCCTGCCCTGAGAATCACTTGTATGATCCATGGAAGTGGAGCTCCACGTCTCACGACATCAATGCCCATGCGAAATAGAGGTGTGTTGAAGAGACTTGAGATCATTACGATAGCTAGGGCGAAAGCTGCAGAAACTAGAAGATCGACAATAGCTCTGTTTTTCAAAACGACCTCGCCTCCGTAATAGTTGATTGAACAAGGAATGTCGATTGGCCTCTTTGAATCCACATTTTCGAACACTCGTTCTCCATGTTAGAACAAGTTTTTAGGTACTACAGGCATAGTAGGTTCTAGTGCTCACACATTGGCCTTAGGTGAATTACAAGCAGAGGTTCTAGGGGCACTTCAGAGGCTAGGGAAAGCGTCGGCCCGAGACATATTGAAAGAAATTGGGCCTGAGAAACAGTTGGCCTATACAACCGTCAGCACGGTGCTCGACCGTCTCCACAAGAGGGGATTGGTCAGGAGAAGCAAAGTCCCGGGGAAAGGTGGCGAGAAATACGTCTATTCTTTTGCCCCCCCTGTCGATATGAAAGCTAGCCTTGTTCGAAGGACCCTGAATAGTCTAGTGAGTACATTCGGTCCATCTGTCGTTCCGACAATATATGAGAGTCTCGAGCAAATTTCTAAGGAAGAGCTTGCGGACCTGAAAAAGAAGATAGGTAAGGCACCAAGATGATACTCGATTGAGCCTGGGACTACTTTATGGAGCATACTTCGGCAATGTCCGTACGCTTGCCGCAGTTCTCATTCCGCTCATCAGCATTCTACTATTTTACACTCTGTTCAGGAAGATGAGTAGTCCACGGGCTCGTTCTTGGAGCCTTGGAATGATGCTACTATCATCTGTCTTCCTTTGGCTGTTTGTCGCTGTGAGTCTGGTTCTCTGCTATACATTCTCAGAGCTCTATGAGTATCGGTTAGAGGTAGGCGTTCGGACGGTATTTGGGAGCGCGCTCCTCATCGGCCTTGTTGGAGGAGTCCCCTTCTCCATTTTCCTGCGCCATAATTCATCCAAGTTCGTTTTGGGAAAAGTGAAAGGCCTTCAAGCTCCGCCAGGAGAAGGCTCAGAGGTATTCAGCTCTCTTGCAGATCAGATCGGAGTCCCAACGGCGCAACTTCAACTTTCAAGAAGCACCATTCCAATTTCATTCGCCGTACAGACTGATACTCCGCTTGTCGTAATGTCTGAGAGCCTCCTTTCCCTGCTTAAGAAGGATGAGCTCGAAGCTGTGATGGCCCATGAACTTGCGCACATCAAGAACTCTGATACTGCTCTGAAGGCTTTGGTGACAGCGTATAGAACCGCTCTTCCTCACGACCCATTAGTACGATTGGTGGAGGCAGCGTATCACAGAGAACGGGAGATGGTTGCGGATGAAACGGCAGCCAAAGCCACGAAGAAGCCATTGTCCCTTGCTTCGGCTCTACTGAAGATTTACGAGGCCTTTCCGAAGGGTAGCCTATCGGCGTATGGCACTTTGTCGATTCTCGGGGCAGGTTCGACCTTATTGAGTCGGCATCCCCCAATCCGTCAGCGGATCAATCTGCTGATTCGCCTAGCTGAGAGCTATCACTGAAAGAAAATCTAGTTGAGACTGCTCGCTTTCTGTTTTGTGTGAACCTTTGGCTACTGAGTTTTCTGGTCTTTCTTATCCTTCGTTAGGTCTTGTATGCTCGCTATTCCGAGTGGTGGGAAGCCCATTGAGACTCCGGCTGTAGGTGTATTTGTAGGGACCAGTATCAGCGTTCCCTTGCTTTGCAGTCCTAGCTCGTACAAGATGTTCATCCAGCGGAGTTCCAAGGCCCTTATGTTCTTGTCATAGAGGTTTGCGGCGTCGACCATTTTCTGTGCTGCCTCGTACTCTGCCATAGCCAGTGTGACTCTCGCTCTGCGTTCTCGTTCGGCTTGGGCTTGACGCGACATTGCTTCCTGCAGAGCCTGTGGAATTGCGATGTCCTTTACCTCCACTGAGCTGACCTTGATCCCCCAATGCTCCGTCTTCTCATCAATTATGTTTCGAGCCTCTACTCCGACTTTCTCACGTTCAGCGAGCAGTTCGTCGAAGCTTCCTTTCCCGATGACCTCCCTGAGTGTCGTCTGTGCCGCCCACGTAGTTGCATCAAGATATCTCTCAACGTTAAGGATGACCTTCTCGACGTCAATTGCTTGAAAGAACATTATCGCGTCCACGTTCACCGGAACGTTGTCCTTCGTGAGCGTTTGCTCGGTTCTGAAGGGGATCGTTTGGACACGCATTGAGACAATGTTCGGAATACGGTCAATGAAGGGAATAATGTAGAAGATTCCCGGACCTTTCAATCCCATGTAGCGCCCCAGTCGAAGCATGGGGGCTCGTTCCCATTCCTTGATGACTCTGATGCCTGAAGCTGCAAGAATGATTACGAAAAGCAGAACGATTAGTCCCGCAATAAATCCAGGCGTTATCAGATCTTCAATTGCCATTCAAGTTGTCCTCAGGGTTGAGCTTGCTTGGGTTTGACTCTTAAGATTAGTCCCTCTCTTCCGACGACTTCAACGAGTTCTCCTTGTTTTGCGTGGCCAGCAAGGGTTTGAGCCCGCCAAGTTTGACCTTCGACTCTGATTTCACCACGCGGTGACAGTTCCGAAACGACAATGCCGGTCTTGCCTGTCAGCTGTTCG
>JAHFFU010000045.1 GCA_023247835.1 Candidatus Bathyarchaeota archaeon | reverse complement strand
TATGGAATAACTCCAAGGGATGTGGTGAGGTACCGGGCCCTGGATCCAACTGTATGGTTGACCGATTTTAAGAGTAAAACAGAGGTCCTTGACGGCCTAAAGCTGGACCTGAATAAGCCTGTAATTCTTGTCAGGACTCCTGAGGAATTCGCCGCATACCTCACTGAGCGGTCATCTTCATTATCGAGCAGAGTTACAGACATTATTGAAAAAGTTCTGGACATCGACGACGATCGTTCGCAAATCGTAGTGCTGCCGAGGTACGAGGTACAAGGCGAGAGGCTCAGAAAACGGTTCCGAAATCGCGTCATCATGCCTGAGCATGTTATTGACGCTATTCCTCTCATTCGTGCGTCCTCCGTTTTCCTTGGGGGCGGCGGGACGATGACAGCCGAGGCCGCTATGCTAGGTGTGCCAGTAATATCCTACTATCCAGGCGAACCAACTTTCGTAGAGAGGTTCCTCATAAATTATGGATTAGTCGAAAGAGTCCTTGACCCTGGCCGAATCGCCCAACGAGCCATTGCCATATCTAAGAGCGAAGACTTCCGGGAATTCTATCAGAAGAAATCAGCCAAGTTAGTTCGAGGCATGGAGGATCCTCTGCGCGTTATTATCCAACGAATCTTCAGGCCCTAGTCCCTTTACGAGTAAGCGTTCGCCACAGATAGAGGTCGGTTAGTTTCCTCCAAACAAGCAACCAAATGATGACGATTGCACCGGACAAAAGGTCTCTCGCTGTCTCAGTTGTAATCCGTTGTATTACTGTTGCATTTCCTAGGTTGATAGAGAAAGCTACTTTCGAAATGAGTAGTGTGCTCAGAAGTAGAATCAACCAGACAAAGACTTCAATGGCAGCGAGGGGCAGGAGGCGTTTCAAGGCCTACCAACCACCATTATCCAATATGTTAGCACCGCGAGTGTCGAAGACACTACGGTCAGAGCTATCATACCTCTCACTACATCTTTCTCACCCAGCGGCCCGGCAGCCAATATGAGGCGGGCAACTGTGACAGGTGCTCTCTTTTCCGTACTGGCTTCGAGTAACCCATTCTTCAAGAGCCTAATTGGCCTCTGGCGTATTTCGCGCCTCTCGCGCAGTCCGCCGACCGAGGCGAGGCCATAGAACGCATTCATAATGTGTGGTATCAGCGCAACAATCATTACTGTCTCAATTCTCCCCAGGATCGATAGTGCTCCTAGTGCGGCCCCTACAGCCAAGCTTCCCGTGTCCCCGCCGAAGACTTTGGCTGGGAATCGATTGAAGTAATAGAACGCAAGCATCGCCGCTAGCAAAACCGCTGCTAGAGAAGCGCTGTTCACATCGCCTGACGCTAATAGGACTGCAGTTGCGGCAGCGGCAATTATGGCCACGGTGCCGGCCATTGACCCATTCATGATGTCCATCATGTTGACAGCATTCGAGGTAACAGCGATAGCTATTGGTATCAGCAGCGGATAGACGAGCGTGAGCCTCACCGGTCCGATGAGAGGGATCACAGGGAAGGGGTCATAGGCCCCTAAGATTAGGATAGGTAAGCATGCAATTGCCGTGAGAAGGGGCTTCACGCGTGCACCTAAGGGGCGCAAATCATCAACTATCCCTATTCCCCCTGCGATTAGTACAGTGCCAAGGAAGGCAACCGCCTCCCGCGTAGAATTCGGAAAAAAAATCACGTAGAAAATAGTTCCAATCGTCAACCCGAGCAAGATTGCGACGCCGCCCATTTCTGGTATTTTGACTTTCGAAAGTTTGTGCACATCCTCGCCGGCGATCCCGCGGCGCTTCATAACGTTCGCCACCAAAGGAGTCGCTATGAATGTCACAAGGAAAGTTACAATGAAAGTGAATGAGAGGCTCGCTACCGAAAAGTCAGGCATGTTTCATGCAACCTTTGACTATGCGAGTAAGTTTCCTCTTGTATTCGTTGACTATTCTGACCGCCATCCCTTTCGTGGAGGCCTCTGCCAGAATTCTGAAGATAGGTTCTGTTCCGCTCGGCCTTATCAGAATCCAAGAACGTGGTGGGATCCATACTTTGATGCCGTCTATGTCAAGGACCTTACCTTTTCTTGGGAGGTTCCGGATTGCCTCTGTCACTTCAGCCTTTATTGAGTCCGGACAGGGGATTTTGTCCTTGACAATGTAGGATTTGGGTAGCTGGCCGATCAATTTTGATAATGGCTTCCCTGTTTCCGCAAGAATTCTATAGATCATGGCGGTGGTGATTCCCCCATCTCGGGCGGCCACGTGGGGTGCGTAGAAGATTCCGCCATTCTCTTCCCCGCCCAGCTTAGCCCTGATCTTTAGCATGAGGTTAGAAACGTATACGCTCCCAACAGGTGTGTAAACCACCTCCCCACCGTATTTCTCAGCGATCTCTTCGATGATGAAGGAGGAACTGATTGGGGTTACAATCTTCTCACCGGGATAATTTTCCAAGAAATCTTTGACGATCAGAGCAAATGTGTGGTCACCCCAGGTGACGGAGCCGTGCTCATCAAGGAACACTGCCCTGTCACCATCGCCATCATGGGCGACGCCGAAATCAGCATTGAGGGAGGGGAGGATTCTGGAAGTCTCTCGAAGATGCTCTGGCGTTGGTTCTGGCATTCGTCCTGGAAATGTTCCGTCGATCTTGCCGTTTACAATTGAAACAGTCCCGCCTAGTTTCTCGATAATCGTAGGCGTAGATAGGACGCTGACTCCGTTACCTGCGTCCACTAGCACCTTCAGGTTCGCTCGAAGAGGGATTCCGTCGACGTTCTCTAGAATCGATCGAACATAGCCCGAGAATTTTTCGGCCACAGGGAGGGGCTGCTTGATTCCATCCCAGTCAGTTAACTTCCATTTTGAGTGGAAGAAAATGCGTTCAATTTTCGATTCTTCTTCGTGTGGGAGTTCAACGCCCATGTTTCCCATGACCTTCAGCCCATTGTATTCAGGAGGGTTGTGGCTGGCCGTGATCATTACACCTCCTTTGAGCCCCCAGTCTTTCGTTAGAAACTGGAATGCAGGTGTGGTTATCATGCCCAAGTTCCAGACCTGGCATCCAATACTTGCCAAACCAGCGCAGACAATATCTAGGAAAAGAGGGCTGGAAACTCGACCATCACACCCCACCGTCAAGTCGGCACCTTTGAAGTACGTTCCAGTTGCCATGGACAATTTCAAGGCGAGCTCGGCAGTCAGTTCCTTGTTAACAACGCCCCGCACACCATTGGTTCCGAAAAGCTTCCTCTCTTCCAACTATCTCGCCAAGCTCACATCACGTGGGTTTCAGGCTTTATGCTCGATTCGACTTCCTTGTGGGGGTGAACTATAGTTTTCCTGCCGACCTTGACACCGTCTCGAATCTGAACGTACGGTGACACGATCGACCCGGGTTCGATTCTCACTCCTCTTCCAACGTTTACACTAGACGCCAAAATCGCACCTTCGACAACTGACCCCTGACCTATCGTGACCCCATCGAACAAGATCGAATTTGATACTCGTGCGCGGTCTTCTATCAACTCATCTTTCCCGCCTATCACACGCGGACCGACAACAGCCCTCTTCTCCACCCTCGAACCCTCGCCGAGAATAACAGGTGGCCGTACAACTGCGCCTTCAGCCAGGCGCACATTATCCTTCTGCAAAACCGCCCCCTTCGCATGTTTTCCAAGCAAAGAGAAGTTGGCCTTTTGATAATCTGATAGGCTACCAATGTCGAACCAGTCGCCTGAAAACTGGAACCCACTCAACTTTCCATCCCTTGCGAGAAGCGGGAATATCTCCCTCTCCAATGAGACCTTACGGTTCGCGGGGATCATTTGCAGAACCTCAGGTTCAATCAAGTAGATACCTGCGTTAACGAGACGGCTAGGCGCTTCCTTTTGATTGGGCTTCTCAACAAAACGCCGAATCCGCCTTTCGTCGTCGAGCTGAACGACGCCAAATCTAGTGGGGTCTTTCACCTCGTGAAGAGCATCAGTGATGGATGCCCTAGATTGCTCGTGCTGCTTCAACATCACACTTAGATCTATGTTAGCAATTACGTCCCCGTTCATTGCCACGAATGTTTTATCGAAAGGCGTGACTTCAGAGGCGAGTCTTATGGGACCACCGGTTCCCAAGGGGACTTTTTCAAGTGAATATTTGATTTCGATTCCCTTGTAATTCACCCCCACCTCCCTACGCAACAAATCCGCCAGGTAATTCACAGCCAGGACGACTTTTTCGACGCCGATGCCTTTCAACAGGTCGAGCGTCCAGTAGATCATTGGCTTTCCAAGCACGGGAAAAAGGAGTTTAGGCAACGCGTAGCTGATAGGCCGAAGGCGAGTCGCATACCCTCCCGCAAGGACTATCGCCTTCATACCGATTCACACAAGCTCATTCAGCATAGGAGAATCTTGACGCTATTTTGTGCTTCGGAGGAACGGTAGATGGGAGGAACTTACACTTCCGTCTTGGCGTCCAAAAGACCTTTGCGTGTTAGATTTGGAGTGGCGCATCTCTATTATTATGTAGGAATTTAGATCGGCTGGCCTTCTTCCCATCTCTTTAGGAAGGCGTCTCGGAATATTCTGATCAACCCTTGGTTCTTGGTATAGTTTGGGCGATAGTATATGGGACGTGGCACGGCGCTTTTCTTTGTTGCCCACACCACGAAAACAAGTTCCTGATCATCTACCAGCGTCCCCCTAACTGGGTACCATTCCTCGGCGCAGTGGCGCACTTGAATCCCTAGACCACGAAGTTCTTTTGCGCGTTCCTTTGTGGAGTCATCCTTTACCATCATCAGAACCTTCATGCTTACGCCGCGATCGTGGGCCTGGAAAAGTGATTCGCGAACCTTACCGTACCACCCAAACGTTTCTGCGAAGATGGACACTTCCTTCGCTGCGTTTGCAAGAATTCGGGCCGTCTGCACTTCCATTTCTGGAAGGTCTCGTAAGGGCCCAATAATTTCCTCAGGCCGAATCCCAAGCCTACTTTCCCAGTAGACAGGTTCGAGCAACTTCTCCAACTCTAGGGCCACAGAAGTTTCCTGGCTTACTTGGCTCTCGAGCGCCCGCTTCCTCTGCTCAAGTATTCTCTGGAGAACGGTGCGTGGTTGGATGACTTCAACTCTATTGCTGGAGATTCTCACAAGGCCTTTGTCAGCCAGCGATTTCAGCGAGTCTTCGGCAATCGCGGCGGGCATTCCGAATGCCGTAACAACTTTGTCTAACATCTCGCCTTCAGGTTGAGAAAGTAACTTTAGGTACACCTTGGACTCACCAGCGGACAATCCCAGAGTCTTCAGGAGCTCCAGCTCTTTGCCGTTATCATCGAACATTTCTTTCAAGGCTCGCATTGCATGTGGGTTGTTATGGTGGACCGGGCGGGATTTGAACCCGCGACCTTTCGGGATTGTTGGATTCTTTCCGCATTGCGGGCAATTGAAGCATGCCAAGCGGACGATTTAGTCGCGTCGTCCGTGTTTCACGGCGCTCATACCAGGCTGATCTACCGGCCCACCTTGCCGAGTGGTTTCGAACTCCGCCTAAAAACCTTCGGAAAACTATGGCGGGTAACGCGCACTCGAATGTTTGGAGCTGTTGGAGAACTCTTGATTGCTTCGCGACTTGAGAACTAGAAGAAGCCTTAAGTTGCCGAGCGAAAACTGGCGTTGTCTAGTGCCCAGGAACGCCGAGGTAGGAATCTGTTCCCTCGAAAGCTCAGCCTGGGAGAGCACCCGACTTGGGAAACCAAGGGTGTAGCTGAAGACCGGGTTGACTACGCCTACCAAAACGTAGGCCCAATCGCGGATTCAAATGGAACGCGAAAAACGTTCCTGAGTCTCCCGCCCTCGGCACCAACTTAGCTTTTTTTGACTAAAATTTACTAAGGCATAATTGAAATCTACGGGGACGAACTCAGGAAAGGACTCGAGGCGTAGTTTCAATGCTAGTAGGTCTCGTTCAAATTGATTCTCAACTTCTTGACGTGGAGGGAAACGTTGACAGGGCTCTGCGACTCATTGGTACGAAAAGGGCAAATCTCATTGTTCTCCCGGAACTCTTCAACACAGGCTACAATTTTAGAAATCGGCGCGAAGTCGCGAGTGTTGCTGAGCCGATTCCGGAAGGTGCCACGACGGAGGCCCTGAAGGATTTCTCGAAGCGGGATGGAACGATGGTTGTTGCTGGTATCGCTGAACGCAAAGGACTGAACCTCTACAATTCTGCCGTTGTCGTGAAGGGCGGCAAGTACTTGGGGACTTACCGAAAGGTTCACCTTTTCTACAATGAAAAGAGATTTTTCAAACCCGGGGTTGAGTTCAAGGTATTTGGAAAGGTCGGCGTCATGGTTTGTTTCGACTGGTACTTCCCTGAATCGGCTCGCTCGCTGATGCTGAAGGGGGCAGAGGTCATAGCTCACCCGTCGAACCTTGTTCTTCCCAACTGCCCTGAGGCTATGAAGACTCGTGCCTTAGAAAACAGGGTCTACACAGTTACCGCCGACCGTGTCGGGGCAGAGCGAGGCCTCCGTTACATAGGTCAATCTGAGATTGTTAACCCGCTGGGCAGGATTATTTATCGGGCTTCGGCAACACGGGAGGAATGCGTGGTGCGGAAAATAGATCTCGCAAAGGCTCGCAACAAAGCCGTGACCTCAAAGAACAATCTGCTTAGAGATAGAACCCCTCAAGCATACGCGCGTTGAATAGCCCGATAAGCCTTTAATTGAATTCAACTAATTAGGAGTGTAGAGAAAAGTTGTCCGCTGAAATCACAGTTCGCCAAATCATGCGCACCATCGTTTCCATAGACTCGAAGGCCAAAGCGAAGGATGCTGCAAGATTGATGGTGGAGAAGGGTATAGGTTCCCTGGTTGCCAACAGGGACGGATTGCCTTTCGGCATCGTTACCGAGCGCGATTTAGTGGAGAAGGTCGTTGCGGAGGCCACAGATCCGTCGAAGCTTACAGTTGCGGACATTATGACCGCACCCTTGGCCACTATTGATGCTTCAGGCTCACTCATCGATGCGGCCAGAAAAATGGTGGAGAAGCAGGTGAAACGCTTGGTTGTGACTGAGCACGACAAGATAATTGGGATAGTTAGCCAGACTGATTTGGTGCAGAGCATGACGGATTTTCAGAAACTGGCCAAGATGGGCTTGGCGTAGTTGTCTCCGAGCTTCGTTTAGGATGCTTCTGCGTACCTCTCTTCAACCGTTGCGACCACTTGCTTCATTTTGCCTATGACGTCTGCGTTCAAAGATATGCTGTCTATTCCATTCTCGACTAGGAACTCAACAATTTCTGGATAGTCAC
>JAHFFU010000044.1 GCA_023247835.1 Candidatus Bathyarchaeota archaeon | reverse complement strand
AATAAATGATGACCATTCATATGCCCTGGCGGCGCGGCCGAGCAATGAGCAAGCAAGCAATGAGCAGGCAAGTCAAGGTCCTGGGCAGGTTCGTAGAAGTTTCCAAGGATACTATGAGACGGGGCGGGAAACTCTACGTCTTCTTCATGGGCGCCGAATACTGCCCATATTGTGCCGCCGAACGATGGGCCATAGTTAGGGCTCTCCAGAAATTTGGACAGTGGGATGGGCTTAAGCAGACGATAAGTGCAGCTAGGGACGAGCCGTTCCTCAACCTGCCGACCTATGATTTCACGAAGACCACCTACACCAGCCCCCATATCGAGTTCGCCTCTCGTGAGACCAAAGATCGAGAGTTCAAACCCCTCCAAAAGTTGCTGAAGACCGAGGAGAAGCTGGTACGCAAATTCAACCCGAAGAAGGAGATTCCCTTCCTGCTGATTGGAGGGAGGTTCATGCAGATCGGTGCAGGGTTCACACCAAAAATCTTCATCGGCCACACCTTTAGGCAGACGGAAACTGAGCTGAAGAAAGCTGAATCCGAGATTAGGAAGACGATCGATAATGAAGCGAACATAATTTCAGCACTAATGTGTGTGTCCGGCCTGCCCCCAGAAGTCTGCAAGGAAACTGGCTTGGCGGAGTTAGTGGCGCAAGCAAATGCTAAGCTAGCCTAGCGATGCGGGGAAGCATTTAACTAACATCTTAAGCAGCGTCCACGCAAGAATCCCGCAGTAACGAATCGGTGTAACCTTTGACTATGCAAGTTCAGGTTCCCAAATTCTTTGTAAACGGAAAATGGACAGCTGGTGGCTCGACGGAAACGTTTGAGATAAGAAATCCTGCGACAGGAGAAGTGATAGGCCGAGTACCCAGGGCGTCCAAGAATGATGTGCGAGAGGCCGTAGAGGCGGCGCGTAAGGCGTTCGAGGCGCGTAGTTGGCGTGATATGGAGCAGACGAAACGTGGCAAGCTATTGATGCAAATAGCGGCGTTGATGCGCCAGAACTTTGACGAGCTTTCGAAGCTTGAGACGCTAAATCAAGGAAAACCTATTCGAGAGTCGAAGGGTGACGTGGCTTGGGCTGTCCGTGCTTTTGAGTATTGGGCTGGAGCTGCGGACAAAATCGAAGGCGAGACGATTCCAGTTACGCCGAACAGGTTGACCTACACCATCCGAGAGCCGCTCGGCGTGACAGCGCATATTATACCATGGAATTACCCACTAGCCCTGGCCGCAAGGAGTCTCGCTCCAGCGCTCGCCGCGGGAAATACAGTTGTGGCGAAACCTGCGGAGCTGACACCTCTGACGCTTCTCAAAATTGCGGAATACGCGCAGAAAGCAGGCTTCCCTGATGGCGTTCTAAACGTCATAACCGGCTCCGGAGGGGTAGCAGGAAGAGAGCTGGTTTCCAACCCCGGCATAGACGGCATCACATTCACCGGTTCAACAGAAACGGGCAGGCAGGTCATGGAGTCAGCCGCGAAAAATGTCACGCCCGTGCTGTTGGAGTTGGGGGGGAAGAACCCGAACATAGTTTTCCCGGACGCAGACTTCGAGAAGGCCGTGCAAATGGCGAAGTACGCGATCTTCACAAACGCAGGCCAAATGTGCTGGGCTGGTTCTCGGCTGTTCCTTCACGATGAGATATACGAAAAATTCCTTGGGGAACTCAAAAGGCAGACGGAGCTCATCAAGATTGGGCCTGGACTTGACGAGAAAACCGAACTGGGCCCACTCGTATCCAAAGACCAACAAGAACGTGTACTGAACTACATCAAATCTGGGCAAGAGGATAGAGCACGCCTAGTAACCGGAGGTACCGTCCCAGAAGAACCAATCCTCCGCAACGGCTACTTCCTCAAGCCAACCATCTTTACAGACGTCACCGCCGAAATGAAAATTGGGTGTGAGGAAATCTTCGGGCCTGTGCTCACCGTGTTCAAGTTCAAGTCAGTTGAGGAAGCTGTTCAAATGGCGAATGATACTCAATTCGGGCTATACGCGGGGGTGTGGACGAATAACTTGAAACTCGCCCAACGGCTCGTCAACCAACTTCAAGCCGGCGTTGTGGCAGTAAATGATTACTTGGTCGCGTACCCCCAGACACCATTTGGTGGCTACAAGGATAGCGGGATAGGCTACGAGAGCGGTCTACAAGCAATTAGCCATTACACACGAATAAAGAGCGTAACAGTAGACGCTTCGTAATCTACCTGCTGAAACCTAGGAAGACCAACGAAAGAATCAAAGAAATATCGGATAAAACTACTCGCACATACAAATTAAAGTTCAAATTCTGCTGCCCGCACCACGCTACCCACACACACACTTTTCGACCGTCTGAACCTGAACCTATACTTGTCTTTAGGGGAAGTATCCCCTAACAACCCTTCATCACTCGGCATTCATTACCTGTCGAGCGTGACCTCGAAGTTGTTCAGGCAGCATACTTGGATCTACTGCTTACATGCAGGTCCGCTCTATCTAACCTGGTCTAGTTGTCGAGGAGCGAACTGGTTTTGGGGTCAAGTGAGCGGATGGATCCACATCAACTACGTCATCTACTCAATGAATTGAAGGTAGCCAATCTCGCTACTGTTAGGCCGACCGGAGCTCCCCACGTGGTTCCGGTCTCCTTTGTTCTGTCTGACTGGCACCTATACTTTACGACGAGAAGGGACTCCACCAAATGTCGGAATATTGTCAAAAACAACAAGGTCGCTCTCTCGATTCTTGGGCAGAAGTACGTCGTCGTCATAGAGGGAACGGCGGAGATACGCGGTCCACTAGAAGAGTCGATGTCGTCTGAGTTATCAAAAGCATTCCTAAGGAAATATTCCAGAGAACGTAGGAAAGGTCCAAACACGGTACTAGTTCATGTGAAGCCTACAAGAATTCTCAGCGGAAAATTCGGCCAACGACAGAGGCCACTAAAACTTCAGATCTGATTCGAGGAACCGCCTTACAAAGAGCAAACTGATTTTTGAGAGACCTTGTGGTCCGCGCGTGTGAAGTAGCCTTCAGCCATCTCGAATTGCTTCTCACTCAACTATTCTACGACCTCGCATTTCTCTACGCTCCCAGTGGTCCTTTAGATTATGTGATGAGCTGGTTTGCCGTTTTTGGGTAGTTCGTTTCGTGTGTGTGGGGATATGCTGGTGCGCACACACGTTCTTCTGAAAGTCCGTGCGTTCATCGTCTCCCTCTGAATGACAAATTCCATGTACAAATCTTGTCGAATTCACCTTAAATCAACAAGACACATGCGACGATGTCAGTCATGCCACTAATCGCTAATTGGAGAGGCAGGCCCAATGCTACCACGTACTCAGAAGCCTTGCAAGTATTCGAATTAGCGAATCTAACGAAGAAGGACGTTTTCTACGATCTAGGATGTGGCTATGGATGGGTTTGCATATGGGCAGCTAGAAGATGCAAATCGTCCAAAGGTATAGAGTCACACAAGCATCTTGTTGCAAAGGCTAGGAAGAACGTACAGAAGAGCGGTCTGAGGAACGTCGAGATAATCAGAGGGGACTTCACCAAAGCTAGACTCTCAGATGCCAGCGTTGTCTACTGCGTTACGGATCGAGATTTCAATGACTTCAGGCGATGGGACAGAAGAAAAAGAAAGAAGGACCTCAGAATTGTCACCCTCGGTCCTCCACCGATTCCAGTCAAGCCTGTGAGGAGTCAAGGCTCGTTTTACCTTACTAAGTTCCCCTTTGCCACCGCAAGGACGGCTGACGAGTGGTGTCATGCGGTTTTTCGAAAAGGAAAAGGGACTTTTGATGATGTGAGGAAGGAATTGGAAAGAAGGCTAAGCAACGACGCCTTGGCGCATTACAGACGCGACTTCAAGAAGCACTTCGCGTAGGCTGGCATTCCTTAAATCAACAGACTTGGCCTGAACGACAGTTCGAATTGCGGCGCTCGCACCTTAAGACCCACACACACATGAAATAGCCCTTTCATGTCTTTAGGGGAAGAATCCCCTAAAAACCTCTCTTCACTTTTGTAGCGTTTGAGAGGTCTCGCCTACTTGGTCGGGAAGAATTTCCTGTATGGTAGTAGCAGTCCCAGTAATGACATGATCAGAAGCGGGACGGTGATAGGCCAGAGCCAGTACGCAATAGCAAGTAAACCTAGAAGGTAGACTGGCAAGTACAGGAAGGCATACCAGGCCCATCTCTCTCCCCCTCTGTAGCTCGTCACCGAGGCGGCCATGATGAAGATGGCAAATCCTACACCCGGTAGGCCGTAAAACGTGAAACCCCAGCGAATGAAGTGAAGGATCTCTGGGTCCGAAGTTAGCCAATTCAGAGTTTTACCATCAGGATCAAAAATGTAGCCCTGCAAAAGCGACCCAGCCAAAAATAGCAGCAGTAAGAGTCCTGAAGGAAAGAGAAGTAACCATGCATACTTCTCGTGAGCCTTCCTGTGAGCCTTCCTAAAGCCTGCCGTCATAACAGATAGCCCCCAGGGTCATAGTCAAGACTCTTTAATGTCATTTCCGGAAGCAAATGCTTTTCGTGTGTGTGTGGGTTGCTGGTGCGGGCAGAGGAACCTAGACTTTGGGACAATTCTTCTTGTGTAAAGGGAAGATATCCGAACTGTTCGTTTCGAAACCACACTTATCGCACACAAATCGTTGTCCTTCCTTTTCGAATTTAGACATCATGATTAAACAACGCCATCAGATATTCAATTGTACATTAATACCTTATCGATTCTCCTACCTTTTGTGTGTGTGTGCGCGCACCACCACACCCACACAATTTTCTATTGTGTTTCTGGCGTGGGGGCGATCTGAATGAGTTCGTGTTTGCGCTGCTCTAAGAATCCTTCACGCAACCCACGTCTCAAATAGTAGGCATTGCGTTCCCGTTTCTTCTTGTTAGAGAGCCTGACTACGAATGGCAGCCCAGGCGTGACTGTTTCTATCGGTACGGATTCGATGACCTTGGCTTTGACGGCGCTGTCGAATAATTTCTGTCCAAGCTCAGAACGCACGATAACGGTGGTCCAGCCGTCCGGTGAACCGACAGCGCCCACTGAAATGTCAGCTAGTTCGGCTACGTAGTCGATGCAGTACTGGCACGGTTGGCTCATGTACGGTTCAAGTTCCTTGATGTGAACGTCGAGGACAGGGTCTGCTCCGACGTAGACTTTGAACCGGTTCCTTTTCACTACAGTCCTCGTAATTTTGGCTGGATCGATGCCATGTTTCTTCTGGATGAAATCGGTCACCAGTTCATCATGAGTGTACACCTTCGAACAGAATAGTCCGATCGTTAGAACTGGGCGCCCGCCCCTAATCCAGGAACCCCCGAATTTGATCGTGGCTTGGAGCGCGGTGTACATTCGCCATAGCCCTTGTAGTTCGCACGGGAGGGCAACTAAGCCAACTCGCCCGTCAGGGTACGATGCGGCCGCGTCGGATAAGACCCCTAGAACTCCACCGTGCGTGTATTTCGATCCGGCTGTGCGGACTAGGTCGGCCGCAGTATCACCCACCACGGGCACGGTCTTGAGCGTCATTCCGCTTCCAAGAACGAAGACTGAGTTGGATTTAGTAAAATCCGAGGTCGCGAAGCAGTTTATCAATCCTATCTGGAGGGCATGGGTCATTAGCGCTATGACGGTCCCACCATCTTGGCCTGCATGCCATATCTCCTCATCCAAGGCCCTCGCTGAGTAGATGTTCCTGTAAATTCCCAGGGTCTCTTCTTCGGGTTTCCGTGTCCTCCCGAACAGGTAGTACTCGATCTCATCTAAGGGAAATTCAAGCCTGGGGCAGCTGTAGTAGCAGACTTGGCAGGCGGCACAAGGTCCTTTGATGACCGGTTCCTCGTTCACATTCACGTTTAGGACATTGATCGGGCAGGAGGCGACGCAGGCCCCGCACATCATACAGTGGTTTGCGCGGACTACCTCATTGAATAGGTGGCCCCAAATCTTCGCGTTCTTGGGGGGCGACCAGCCATCAACCATCCGAAATACACGGCCCTAATTGTAGGCCGTTAGAAACACAGGATACTATTTGAATACTTTACTATGTTCGACCGCAGACGGACGCGAATTCTAGTGGCAAAGGCACAAATCCCATCATACCCAGCCATATCCTGAGATCATTTCAGTCAATGAGTCGAAAGTTCAAATTGGGGTGCCCGCACCATTAGACCCACACCACCCCACATATTCACAGAGCCAGCGAAAGGCATACGTACCCGCCTGCAAGCGAACTAGATGGGCTGAGTCATAATGAGGATGAGGTACGATAAGAAAACGGATCAGCTGCAACTGTTGATCGAGGACGAACAGGACACTACGCCACAGGTTTTGGACGAGGACGTAACGGTCGCTTACACCAAGGATGGGAAAGTTGCTAAGATCAGCGTCAACAACGCGCTCACACGGATCTTTGACGGCTTAGGGGTGAAGTTGCCGTCGGAGCGGCAGGCGCCTGCCGACGAGCGGGAGGGTGGGATAAAGGTGGAAGTAGAAGCGGACAAATGCCTCGGCTTTGGCAGCTGCGTCATAGTCTCACCAGACGTCTTCCGGCTAGACGAACGTCCAGGGCAAGGTGTCTTCCGAAGCCGAGCCAAGCTGGACGTTCTTGACGAAGCAGGTGGAAAAGATTACGAGAACCTTCGAATCGCTGCCCAATCATGCCCAACCCAAGCCATCACAATAGTCGACAGAAAAACCGGAAAAAGAATTTACCCGCCTGAATAGGTCCATCCACACACAAGAACCTGACCGTTTCAAATTACGATGCTCGCACCATTACACCCACTCATGAAAGATGTTGCGGGGCCAGGTTGGCGATCCTAAGTTTGCCTGCTGGCAGCCATCCTCTTTTCAATCGGCGATTGAGTTAACCTTTTGCAACTCCGCTCACCTACATCAAACGCTGCGAATCTCAAGTTTCCTTTTTCAGTTGCGGGCTGGCATCAGGCTGCAATCACTCATCCGGAGGCCGGAGCCCAGTTCTCTAGCAGCTCAGGATTCAGCCCAGTCACACACTCGGTCGCCCAGGACCAGCGTGGGTAACGGACTAACCAGCCAAGACACTAAAGAACATCTTTCATAAAGTCACACACAGGCTTAGAGGTCCGACTGGATGCACGCGCCGCAATTGGCTACTTCTCAATCCTCTGCCAAAACCTAGTCAGAACCAAGACTCCGAGAAATGCCAGAGCAACAAATCCTAGCATGTAACCGCTGATTACTAGACCCGCAACTAGAACGAATAATACTAATCCCTCGTCCCTGCAGCAAGCTGAACAAGTTGCAACAGACTTTATCATCAGATTCTGCGGCGGTAGACTGGGTTAGGCCAGGCGTTTCGCTTTGTT
>JAHFFU010000043.1 GCA_023247835.1 Candidatus Bathyarchaeota archaeon | reverse complement strand
CAGGCATACCTTACGTTGATTCGAAACCCGAACATTTCAGCAACGCAACTATGCAATGAAGCTGGGATACCTGATTCAAAGATCTATTTTGCATTGGAGGAGTTGCAGAAGAAAGGACTCGTCGTCGTCAGCCAGGGTGTCCCGAGACACTACACGGCGTTGCATCCCAAAGAAGCCCTCAACAAATTGAAATCGCTGATATCTGAAGAGTATGAAGCGCAGCTCGAGAAGCTGAACCAACTCACAATCGCTCTGGAACCACTCTACGCCCGCGCCGAAAGAGAGGACGTTGAACTCGCCTACGTCGTGAAAGGTTTCGATAATGTTCTGAGCAGGCTGATGGAGATTCTGAAGAATGCGAAGCGCGAGGTTGTTGTCTTCATTCCCAACAAGAGCATTTATGATCGATTGGAAGCGCAGTTAGCGACACTTCGCCGAAGCGGCGTAAAGGTGAGGTTGGCAGTTCCACCAAGAATGCGCAAACAGATGGACCCGGCGCGCTTCTCGGAAGTCCGCGAAACATCACCCAATTGCGAAGACTGTTGGCTCGCCGTAGTTGATGACAAAACTGTCATTTCATCGTCACAATGGATGACAGAACGCTGCCACGCGATCATGACGCAGGATCCTGTGCTAGTCGCTATGAGCCGAGAGTACTTTGAAAGCCCCCGTTGCTGCGTCGCGGCTTAGCTTTCTTCTACCGATTCTACGTAGAACCGGTTGGGCAGACTTTATGTAATTCTACTACCTGCAGGTAGTAGATGATTTGAATGAGTAAGCTATCTGAAACTGAAATCAAAGAGGCCGTTAGGCACCACTACGCTGAACTATCGAAGTCGAATCGATCCTGCTGCGAGCCAGCGGCTGGAGATGAATCAGTCCCACAGGAATCGGCGGGATGCGCCGCGGGCTGCGGTAGCCCCGTAACTCTAGCTTCACCGGTAGAGGGTCAAACGGTCCTAGACCTTGGCAGTGGCGGTGGCATTGATGTCTTCCGGGCCTCAAAACTAGTCGGGTCAAATGGTAGAGTGATAGGTGTCGACTCGACCCCTGAAATGATCTTCAAGGCACGACGAGTGACTGAGAAGTATGGCTACAGGAACGTTGAGTTCAGGCTGGGGGAAATAGAACACCTGCCGGTGGAAAGTAGCTCGGTAGACGTTGTCGTAAGCAATTGCGTTCTAAACTTAGTCCCAGACAAGACCCGCGGATTCAAAGAAATCTACAGAGTCCTCAAGCCAAACGGCCGGATTACAATTTCGGACATGGTCGCGACTAACAATTCGAAGAAGGAACTGCCGATAAACCCTGAAGATTGGGCGGCGTGCATATCGGGAGCAATAACAATTGACGAATATGAGAACCTGCTACGCAAAACAGGTTTTCAGGATATCACACACGTAGATGAACCATCACCGTTGAACGATACATGCTCCTCCCAAGGCCTGCAAGTGAAAAGTGTAGCTTGGTTGGCCACAAAACCTCTTACCTCAACGGTCCTCGTAAAGTAACATGTCTTCCCCAAAAAACTACACCACTCTCCCACCCTCTTCCAAGCACGACCTACCTTACGCGAGTCCCTAACATCCAAAAGAGGACGCATAGTCGACGCCGCGAATGCGTACCCTTATGTTTCACCTGCCGTCATCGGACGCCTGAATCTTTGTATGTCTCGCAAATTGCCTAAACCATCATCTCGTCAGGCGGCTTGGATCTGGCGGCTGGCAAGAAAGATGCCCTTCTACAGGCACCTCGGCATGCAGTTGACAAGGCTCAGCCTGGGACGAGCCGAGATGAAAATCAAAGTCGGACAACGGTTGACTCAAGACGCTGGTGTTGCACACGGAGGAGTAGCCGCAGCACTAATCGACTCAGCAGTGGGCTTAGCATTGTGCACCATGCTCAAGTCTCAGGAATTTATCACCACGGTCGAACTGAAGGTGAACTTCATCGCACCCGCCAAACCAGGTCGTCTAAGAGCCTCAGGCAGCATAGTTCACAAGGGTAAGCGCATCGCAGTCGGCGAAGCTGAGGTCAGAGATCAGAGTCGAACCCTGATCGCGAAAGGACTCGTAACTTACATGATTTTGGGAAATCGACGCCAACGAACCCTGGACGTCTCCTAAGACCACTTGTTACGGTTGGCTCGTTTCAAAACAACATCTGCCAAAGCTGAGATGAACGTCGGGCTCGTGTTCAACGACTCAGCCCTCGCTAGATTCAGGCCATGGGTTCTCGCGAACTCTTGGGCTTCAACGTCAATATCATACAATATCTCAAGGTGGTCGGCGACGAACCCTATGGGAACGACGAGAACGTTGACGCCATTGCCGCGGAGGCTCATTTCTTGCAAGACTTCCAAAATATCTGGGCCAAGCCATTTCTCGCCGGTTTGGCCAGCGCTCTGATAAGCGAAGGACCAATGGTTGAGTTTCAAGAGGTCAGCTACAGCTTGGCATGAGCTGCGGAGTTGCAAGGGATATGGGTCGTTCTGTTGAAGGATGCGCTCAGGTAAGCTGTGTGCTGCGAAAAGTACTTCGAAATTCTCAGGCCTGGGATACTGCGCTAGAACGGCATTGACTTTTTCCGCGACCGCGCGATGGAACAAAGGGTGATCGTACCAGCTCTCAACAAAATCCACCTGCAACTTGATGACCGCACCTAGAGCTTGGTCAAGAACCTGTTTGTATCCACCAATACTGATCTGCGAATAGTGGGGGGCCAATGCTAACGCGATAATCTGGTGGAACCCATCATTCACGATTTGCGGGACAACTTCGCCAATGTAAGGATGCCAATGTTTCATGCCAACATAAACGCGGGCCTTTACCCCAAGTGTGTTCAGAGTTTTCTCCAGGGCTGAAGCTTGCGCCTTTGTGATATCCAGTAGCGGGGAACGACCACCGATCTTTCTGTATCGCTCTTTCAGCTCTTCTACGGCGGCTTGAGTTGACTTGCGGCCCCTCCTAATATCGGTCAGATATGCTTCAATATCCTCCTCGGAACTTGGCGTACCGTAAGCCATCAGAAGTACAGCGGGATCCGGCAAGTTTCGCGCCTAGCTAGAATCAATTTTGCGTCGAGTCATGAACGAACTTAACGAGTTCAATTACGTTCTTGGGTGAAGTTTCCGGCAACATCCCATGCCCCAAGTTGAAAATGTGGCCAACTCTTCCCTTAGTCCTCGCTAGGATTTCTGAGGCTTGCGATTTGACTAGCTCCAGGTCGCCGAGCAATACGGCCGGGTCGAGGTTGCCTTGAATGCCGACATCGTATCCCAGCCGCTCCCAAGCGAGGTCTATAGGAATCCTCCAGTCTACCCCGAAGACGTCTCCCCCCGCTCTCCTCATTTCCTCAAGTAGGTTCGAGGTTCCGGTTCCGAAGTGAATACGGGGCACACCGGTACCCTCTAGGTTTTTGAAGATTCGATGCGAATAGGGAAGCACGTATTGATGGTAATCTTGCGGGCTGAGGCATCCGGCCCAACTGTCGAAAAGCTGAACCACATCGACCCCTGCCTTGACCTGCGCTCGCAAATAGTCTGCCATGGCTGTGGCCAACTTATCCATCAAGGCGTGCCAAGTCTTCGGGTCACGGTACATCAGCGCCTTCGTGTTCACGAAGTCCCTCGTCGGCCTTCCCTCGATAAGGTAACTGGCTAATGTGAATGGGGCTCCGCAAAAGCCGATAAGCGGAACGTTCAGCATTTTCTTTGTCTGCGCAATTGCTTCAAGAACAAATGGCACGTCATTTTTCGGGTCGAGATCAATCAAGGAATTGGCTGAGTCCAAACTGCGGATTGGGTCCTCGATTAGTGGGCCTAGGCCTTCCTTGATTTCGAACCTTACGCCCATGCCTTCCAGCGGGAGCATGATGTCGGCGAATATTATCGCGGCGTCAACGCCTAGTGTCTTAACTGGTAACGTAGTGACTTCGGCGCATAAGTCAGGATTCTTGCATATCGATATGACATCATGCTTCTCCCTAATCTTCCTGTATTCAGGTAGGAACCTGCCCGCTTGGCGCATGAACCAAACTGGTGTGGCGTCAACGGGTTGGCGCCGACAAGCTTTGATGAGGCGGTCATTCAACCCTGGCTGTCACTGTCATCCAAGAATATCGAGGATTTCCTCGATCGGCATGGCGATGCAGGTGAAAATCGGAGTCTCTAGCGCTGTATAGCGGCTGGCTCCACTACTCCTCAACTCCATCACCAGTTCAGAGAAGTCTGCAGGCTGGTCGGTCTCAAAAGCCAAAACGAACTCCTGATCGTCGAGGCCGAATGAGTACCCTGTGTGAATTTGGACTGAGGGATACTTGTGTCCGATTTTGAAATGCTGCGCCATCATGAGCTTCCGCTCCTCGTGAGGAAGGAAATACCACTCACGCTTCTTGACAAATGGGTAGACGAAGAGATATTTCGAATTCCCGGGCTGCTTTCTTAGTGACGCGCCCTCTTGGCCCTCATGATGGTGGTTACCGAGATATTCAGACTGCCTTGTTAACGCCAAGTAAGAGTAGGGGACCTCCAAGTATTTTCCAAATGTTGACGAAAACAGGTGCGACGTCAGTCCTTGGAAATCTTCAAGCCGTTTGCTAATCGTCCAGAGCATGAAGTCAGCGTCGCCCCGGATTCCGACTAGAGAGTAACTGCTCAGAATGTTTTGCTCTCCAAAGCGATTTGCGATGGATGCGAACTCTTGCTTGGCCGCTGACTTTTCCCTATTCTCGAGCCGCCTCCACTGTGAGTCGACTTTGAAGAACGTGTACTTCAGATACTCCCTCTCAGTCGCTTGAATGGGTTTGGCCTCGGTCGAAGTTTGAGTTTTCATCACTCGGCCTCCTGCAACCATTTTGCCGCTTCCTTCGCGAAGTACGTGATTATGACATTGGCCCCCGCACGCTTGATGGCCGTCAACACTTCCAGAGCCACCAGCTTATCATCAAGCCATCCTTTCTGGCCGGCGGCCTTGATCATGGCGTACTCGCCACTCACATTGTATGCGGCTAGGGGAACCTGGAACTTGGCGCGTGCGTGGCTGATTACGTCCAGATAACTTAACGCGGGTTTCACCATGACAATATCGGCTCCTTCTTTGATGTCTGTAGCGATCTCACGCATTGCTTCCCTGCGGTTTGGCGGGTCCATCTGGTAGCTACGTCGATCCCCCCAAAGCGGGGAAGATTCTGCTGCTTCACGGAAAGGCGCGTAGAGGGCTGAAGCGTATTTGGCTGAATAAGACATAATTGAAGTATCTTTCAACCCTCGTCCGTCGAGCGCGGTGCGAATCGCTTTCACTTGTCCATCCATCATCGCGCTCGGGCCGACGATGTCCGCACCCGCTTCAGCGTGGGATACTGCAATTCGGGAAAGAAGTTCCACTGTTTCGTCGTTTGCCACCGTTCCACCACGAACAATGCCACAATGTCCGTGATCAGTGTATTGACAGAGACAAACATCGGTAACAACGACCAAGTGCGATGCTAATTTCTTGACCGCCCGAACAGCCTGCTGGACTATTCCGTCGCTTGCGTATGCTTCACTACCCGTTGCATCTTTGTGCCCCGGTAGGCCGAACATGAGGATTGCAGGTATCTTCAGCGCTGTGACTTCGGCAATCTCACTCTCCAAATCCGAGAGAGAAAGTCGGCAAATTCCTGGCATGGATTCGATCTTCTCGCGCTTCGTGATTCGTCGGTCCACGAAGATCGGGTATATCATATCCGCATTCGACAAGCGAGTCTCTTGAAGCAATAGGCGCAGAGAATGTAGGCGTCTAAGACGGCGCGGCCTTTCGGCTATCTGGAATTCTTCTTGAGCCTCATACAGTTCTGTTTTCATGCACTATCGCCTCTACCAAGGCATCGATCGTGTGAGTCTCCGCCACAATGTCAACGCCTATGCCCAATTCCTTCGTTGCCTCAACCGTTACGGGGCCAATACAAGCCACCTTGACTTTTCCCAAGAACCGCTTTAGCTCGTGGCCGCCCAATACCCGAGCTAAGTTGCGCACCGTGGAGGGGCTAGTGAATGTTACTAGGTCTACGCCACGGGCAATGACCGATTTCAACCGTTCAGGCGTTAGGTCTCGTGGGATGATGGTCCGGTACGCTACAACCTCGTCAACCAATGCCCCGCGCTCACGCAGCAGTACTGGGAGTTTCTTTGAGGCTATGTCGGCTCGAGGGAGAAGGATTCGCTTCTCTTTCACATCTCCTAGGCCCTCAGCAATTTTACTGGAGAGGTATTCGTTCGGAATATAGTCGGGTTTCTTGACTGCACGCTCCAAGGCCGCTGCTGTGGCGGGTCCGATTGCGGCTGTCTTGACCTTCTTCAAAGTCTCGGGTGCAACTTTGAGTTCAGCCATGCGTTTCATGAAAAATTGTACGCCGTGGACGCTTGTGAATATGACCCAATCATATTCGCTAAGGCTTCTCACAGCTCGATCCAGACCGCTAGTATCTTCGGCTGGGACTATCTCGATGGTTGGAAGCTCAATCGTCGTCGCTCCGAGTTGGCGCAACTTTTCAGATAGTGTTGGAGCTTGCAGGATGGGACGAGTGACCAGTATCTTCACCCCGGACAGCGGTTTGAGGGAAGTGGCTTGCATCAGATAGCCTCCAGTACGATTTCTGCGCCCTTCTTGAGCAATGATTCCGCTAATTCCTCGCCCACTTTCTCCTCGTTTGGGTTGTCTGAAACAATTCGACTTCGCAGAAGTAGTCTGCCGCTGGCCGAGGCAACCATTCCGTCGATGGCTAACTTCCTCTCTTCGAAGCTGGCGTAAGCTGCTATCGGGGTTCGACAATTCGCACCGAGCCTTCGTGCGAAAGCGCGCTCAGCCCCAACGGCCCTTCGGGTCGGTTCATGATCCAGACTTGAGACGAGAGCTCTGATTTCGCCGTCATCTTCTCTGCTCTGAAGTGCGAGGGCACCCTGCCCAACCGCAGGCAGCATTACTTCGGTTGAAAGGAATTCAGTTGCTTGTTTTTCTAGTCCGAGTCTTATCAGGCCAGCAGCGGCAAGCACTATCGCGTCGTAGTTCCCTTTCCCGAGTTTGCTTAGGCGCGTGTCAATGTTCCCATGCACGTCCACAATTTCCAGATCTCCCCGCGCCGCGAGGAGTTGTGCTTTCCGCCTAGCGCTACTTGTCCCAACGCGTCCCCCTGCAGGAAGCTGCTCAAATTTCTGTTTGTTTCGGGAGATCAGAACATCACGTGGATTGATTCGTTCTGGGACGGCAGCTATTACTAGTCCCTTCGGTATGTCAGTGGTCAGATCCTTCATGCTGTGAACTGCCAAATCAATCCGCCCTTCGATTAACGACTCCTCAATTTCCTTCGTGAATAGAGTCTTTCCTTCAACCGCAGTCGTCCCGAAATCATGCATCTTGTCGCCCTTGGTCTTAATCGGCAGGACTTCGCATCGTACATTCGGCGCAATTTTCTTCAGCGACTCAACTATCTGGTTGGTTTGGGCCAGTGCAAGCGGGCTTCCC
>JAHFFU010000042.1 GCA_023247835.1 Candidatus Bathyarchaeota archaeon | reverse complement strand
TCACGATTCTCGTAATGCATATTGACCCTGAACCAATTCCCACCTTCACGGCATCGGCTCCTGCCGCGATGAGATCCTCGGTTCCCTCCTTGGTGGCGACGTTTCCCGTGATTAGTTCCGCTTTTGGTAGTGCCTTCTTGATGTTGCGGGTTGCGTTTAGTGTTATGTCGGAGTGTGCGTGGGCCACGTCGAGGACGAGCACGTCGGCGCCGGCTTCATGCAGCGCCTTAGCCCTTTCTAGGTAACCTGCTTTTACGCCAACGGCTGCGCCCACCATCAAACGCCCCTTCGCGTCCTTCGACGCGTTGGGGTACTGTTCGAGGCTGAGCATGTCCCTGCTCGTAATGAGACCTCGCAGCTTCCCGTCCTTATCGATTAAGGGAAGTTTCTCGAGCTTGTGTTTGTGTAGGATCCGCTCTGCCTCCTGAAGCGTTATCTCGGCGGGGGCTGTCACCATGTCATTGATCCCGGTCATTATCTCGGAGACTTTCTTCTCTGGATCGCGTTCGAATTGAATGTCCCGAGTCGTCAAGATTCCTTGAAGGCGATTCCGCTCATCTAGGATGAGGAGACCTGATACTCCATGCTGGGACATCAGCCGCTTCGCGTCCTTGAGTTTCTGGTCGGCGGTTAGGCTGTAAGGTTGTTCTATGACGATGCTCTCGGACCGTTTCACTTTGAGGACTTCCTCAACCTGTTGGTTGATGGTCATGAAGCGGTGGACGATTCCGATCCCACCAGCACGCGCCATCGTAATGGACATCGAATGTTCAGTCACAGTGTCCATAGGTGCGCTGACAATAGGGACACGCAACTCGATACCGCGTGAGAGGCGCGTCGTCGTATATACTTCCCTTCGAGATCGGACCGTCGACCGCTTAGGGACTAGTAAGACATCGTCAAAGGTTAAACCGTCAATGATCTTGTCTGACAAAATTGAATCACCAGTTTAGTTGGAACGAGGCAGAGTGGCGCCGTGCCTCAGAAGAGCTTCAAGTAACGTTTGGAAAATTCCTGATTCACCGGGCGTCAATAATATGCCCGTTACTGTGCCGCAGCTTCTCGTTCGAATTTAAACTTTGACTGGACCATCGCAAGTTCGCGCTAATGGAAGCAGTTGGGGGTTACTAAGGTGAGGTTAAATATGCCATATGGCATATCCGCCAGCCGTGAAACGAATTGTCAACTGCACGCCCTCAACTGTCATACAAGCATCCCGAAGTTCTTGTCGAAACTGACTGGGTGAGCCAACACCTCAAGGATAGCGCAGTACGCATAGCCGAAGTTGATTACGACCCTACCGCCAACTACAACCTCGGCCACATACCCGGCGCAGTACTCTTCGACTGGAAAACGGACATGAACGACCCCCTAGCACGAGACATAGTCGGCAACCAACAGCTCGGAGAACTACTCTCCCGATCCGGCGTTAGCAGCGATACGAGCATTGTGCTCTACGGCGACTTCAACAATTGGTTCGCGGCCTTCGCCTTCTGGATTCTGAAGTACTATGGCGTAGAGAAGGTTGTCTTGATGAACGGCGGCCGAAAGAAATGGCTCGCCGAAGACAGGGAAGTAACGAAGGACACACCCACCCATAGCAGAGCCTCGTACAAAGCCAAAGGCCCGAACGAAGAGATCAGAACCTACTTGGATTATGTGAAGAAGTCGCTCGGCCACGGAGACAAGGTGCTTGTCGATGTCCGAAGCCCAGCTGAATTCACCGGCGAGATAACAGCGCCACCTGAATACCCAAACGAGCATGCGCAGCGAGGAGGCCACATCCCCGGCGCGTTCAACATACCCTGGTCGCAAGCCGTGAAAGAAGACGGGACCTTCAAAACCGCCGAAGAACTAAGCAAACTCTACCAAGGCAAAGGCGTAACGGCAGACAAGGAAGTCATCACCTACTGCAGAATCGGCGAGAGGTCGTCCTTCAGCTGGTTCGTTCTGACATATCTCCTCGGCTATCCGAAGGTCAAGAACTATGACGGATCATGGACCGAGTGGGGCAACATGGTCCGCAACCCGATTGAGAAACCCTAACTGGTTAAGGAATCCCCCCTCTTTTTTCACTTCACCTTTTTTACGATGAAGTGCATCAGCTTTCCTTCCTTTCTTGATTCCAAAACGGCCTGACCTGTTTGATCAGACCACCTCTCCATCTCGATATCCGCAGTAGGGTCGTCAGAAACCACGTGAATTACCTCGTTCAATGCGCAACGTTCGAGAAGTTCATTCAACCTGACGAGGACGGCGGCGCATTCGACGCCTATCTCCCACATCTCATAATCCGGGTAAGCCTTGAAACACCTAACCCTGAGCTGACTAATCTGCGACCTTATCGTTTCCCGAGCACTCGCCAAGTCACGTAGGGAGCTCATTTCCTCTGGGAGCAAGCTCGTTTCAATCTTCACGAACCAACCGTTTTCATAGGGCGAATCGTTCGCGAGCTTCGGTTGGTTTTCTAGAACAGCGTTGCTTTCAACTAGTATCCCAGAAAGCGGGGTTCGGACGACCCCGAAGTATTTGCCGCTCTCTATGGTTGCGACGCTCTGCCCTTTCCGGACCGCGGAGCCGACAGGCTTGAAGTTCACTTTGCTGAGTCGTCCAGCCAGGGCAGCGTGGACGCTGGTGATGCCAAGAGCGGCAAGGTTCTTGTTTACCAGCCTAACCCATACGCTGTTGTCGAGGTCGTATAGGGCATCTTCTGGGAAATCGCAGTATTCTATTTGCAACTCACGCTTTTCCTTGAAGCGCTATTCCTGGCCGCGAAGGGTCGAGAGGTATCGCTTCGGCTCGTACTTCACTCCGCCGACCATGCGTGGGGATTCAAGCCGCTTCATGAGCAGTTCGTTGATTTTCAATCGGCAGGTTTTGTCGGTTTCGGGTTCGAACCCGGTTATTCCGAGAATTGCTTTGGAGTTCACGGTTACGTTGCGTGTCTCACCGTACGCCTTCTCCACAACATTCACGATCGCAGAAACCTTAGCTCCAACTTTCTCTATCAGTTGTATGCAGGCGTTTCGTGTCCTTCCTGTGAAGCCTACGTCGTCGAATATGATCACGCGGTCTTCTGAGCTCACTGAGCCTTCGGGTATTGCGAAATAGTGCTCAGTTTTCTTCGTGGCGGATGGAACCTTCACATCTCCCACTACAGTCCCGCGCCAGGTTCCAGGGACCTGCGGCCTTGCCATATCATAGACTTTCACTGCGCGGACGAAGCTGAGGCCGGCCATACTCGCGTATACCGCCGCCAATGGTGGCCCGGAGGCTTCCGGTGAGAGAACCTTCGTTGAATTTCTGCCGAGCTTTGGCCTCAACACATATCGGACTAGGTCGCCAAAGAATGGCGCGTCAAAATTCTGGTTGATGAATGGGACATCCAGCCCGCCATCTCCAAGAACGGAGAATTGTTGGGGGTCCGTGAGGTGCGCGATGAGCCTCTCCTCTAGTTTGTCGATTCTTTCTTGGAATTTTGAGAGAAGAGTTACTTCGTTTGAGGCCACGAGTAGCGCGTCTCCGATCTTGGGAAAGAAAACCTGGAGGGCGAAGCCGAGTATCTCGGTCTCCCTGGGCTGCTTGACAAGTTGCTGGTACCGGTCGACCGCGATGAGGTCCTCGGAGAGTTGAGTTGGCTCGCTCAGAAACCGGTTAATCTTCACTATCGTCCCAACCTCACCGCGGACTGCGTCCGGTGCTAAAGCGGCATCGTCGTTCACTCTAACTTCATCGTTCTCTTTGAAGACGACAACTCCGGACTCACGGCCACCAATCTGATACGTCAACTTTCCAACCTGCGCAATAGAACGGTTGACTTGTTTAAGAAATATTGCAAATAACTGGCAGCCGGCACCGCCGTCGATCGACGTTGCAAGCTATTTATTTCGCGGCATAAGGCTACGGGACGGATTCGGCGATGAGTCGTGGAAGGTACCTTTCCAACGTGCCGAGGGTCAGGCATTTCTGGTACCTCATGCTGAACGTGGCGGTCACGAGCCTTGCTTCCACGATGCTCGGCCCGTTCCTGCCCGTATTCCTAAACAAGCAGCTTCGCATCTCGGTGGGCGCTGTCTCCTTCCTATACTTTGTCAGCGGCCTCATCGGAACCTTCACAACACTGCTGATGGGCTGGCTTGTTGACAGGGTGGGAAGAAGGAAAGTATACGCCTTTGGAAACTCAAGCGCGGCAATAATTCCTGCCGCACTCTCCACAGCTAGCACCTTCAGCCAAGTGTTCCCAATCATAACCGTCTCCGGTGTCATGAATTCAGCCGGCCGGGCCTCCGAGACTACCATAATCGCGGACCAGGTGGAGGAGAGTAAGAGGAATACGGCTTATGGGGTGAGCAGGATTGTCGGCAACGCTGCATGGATCGTGGCCCCACTGATGGGCGGGGCCATACTGGCAAATTCTGGGACCTTTCTGCCCCTCTTCATAGTCTCCTCGTTCCTTGGCCTGATTGGCCTTCTAATTTTCATAGGCCTTGTACCTGAATCACGGAAAATGGGCCTAGAGAGGCCGAGGTTGCCAAAAATTGGCGTACTCCGTGATAGGGATTTACTCGTTCTTTGTATTGCCTCGCTGTTCACCATGCTGTTCTACACGCAGTTCTACTCGCTGCTGCCGATTTTCGCAACACAGGTCAAGGGTTTGAGCACCCTGCAGGTTGGAGCACTATTCTCTATTTCAGGTGCAACCGTCGTGGCGCTTCAGTTTCCCACTTCGAGTTGGCTGGAGAAATTCCCTAAGCAGACCGGGTACATTCTTGGCGTAGTAATCCTGGCAATCGGCATTACAGGCCTGGCTTTGGCCCCAACCTTCTATTGGCTTCTCGGGGCCGTTGTCATCATGACCCTTGGCGAGAACATGTTCTTCCCCATCGCACAAACGCTTGTAACAGAAATCGCACCCGAAGCCGAACGTGGGATGTATGTGGGCGCCTTCAGCCTCTTCCTGAACATCGGGGGAAACGTGTCGCCCCTACTCGGCGGGACAATTTGGCAACTTACAGGGAACGCAAACCTACCATGGCTGCTGAGCCCTGTTTACGCAGCAATTTCCGTAGGCCTCGCGATCTTGTTTGGCCGGAAGAACACCAGCCGGAAGTAGGGTGCGAACCGTTGCGAGATTACGTAATAAGCGGGGGAGTGGCAGGGGGCGTGATTTGAGCCATGACGGTTGCAAAGGCGGTTGCGAAGGGGTTGGAGGGCGTCATCATTGACACTAGTGGCATATGCCTGATTGATGGGAATGCGGGGCGTCTCATCTATCGAGGGTATGACATTCACGACCTAGCCGCGAACCTAACCTTCGAAGAAGTCGCTCACCTTCTCTGGAATGGGGACCTACCGACACGGGCCCAGGTCGCTGACCTGAAGAAGCGTTTGGGAGAAGAGCGCCCGATCCCGCCAAACCTGAAGACCATGATACGCAACCTTCCGCGCACATCAAACACTCTAGACGTACTTCGAACCGCCATATCCACACTGGGAACTGGCACTCCCCTTAAGAAACCGGACATCTCAGACGCAATTACGATCACCGCCAAGATGCCAACAATCAACGCCGCATTTGACCGGCTTCGCCGAGGCCAAGAACCAGTTGAACCGCGGTCTGAGCTCGGGCATGCCGCGAACTACATTTACATGCTCACAGGGAAAGAACCGGATCCAATCAGGGTTGACGCCCTGAACAAATACCTAATCCTGCTAGCCGACCACGGCATGAATACCTCGACCTTTACAGCGAGGATTGTGGCTTCAACTTGGTCGGACATGTACTCGGCCATAACGGCAGCCATCGGAGCCTTGAAGGGCCCGCTCCATGGCGGGGCGCCGGCGCCTGTTCTGCAAATGCTGAAGGATATCGGGAAGCCTGAACGCGCTGAATCGTGGATGAGGGACGAGTTGAAGGCGGGGAGAAGGTTGATGGGGTTTGGGCACCGGGTATACAGGACCACGGACCCGCGCGCTGAAATCCTCCGAGACATTGCAAGCAAGACGGCCGACAAGTCGTTCTTTGATTTGGCGCGCCGTGTTGAGGAAACGGGAATCCGCATCCTGCAGGAGAAGAGGCCTGACCGGAAATTGTACACTAACGTGGAATTCTACTCCGCTGTCGTCATGGATTCAGTCGGATTGCCACCTGACCTGTTCACCGCCACGTTTGCCGCGAGCCGAAGCGTGGGATGGTCAGCGAACGTGCTTGAACAAGTAGCCAACAACAGGTTGATTCGACCCGAAACGGAGTACACAGGGCCACGGGACAGAAAGGTTGTCCTAATCGACAAACGCTAGACCGTTATAGGCCGGAACTTCCCTGCTCGCGCCACGATTACCACACACACACGAAATCAGAGTTCAAATTCGGTTGCTCGCACCATTAGACCCACACACACTAAAATGACGGTTCAAATTACGACGCCCACACCACCATACCCACACACACACTAAACCGCCCACCTAACTGCTCAACACTGCTTCGCCGTTTGGTTTGACCTCGATCTCATGCCAAGAAGAATCACGAGGCTGTCCCTTGAGGCTTCTCACTCTCAGGAAATCCTTTGCCCTACCCTCCTTCTCTATGACTCTAATATCTACTACGCCATCACTCGCCGCTTCCAAGCGCTTGTATAACCATTCACTATGAACACCACGAGCGAAACCCTGCATCGTAATGAACTTGTTCCTGCGCTGGTTTGGGTTTACTCTGCTCTCCATCCATTCCACAAACGGTTTCTCTTCGTTGAAACGCAAGTACGTTGAGCAAGAATCCACCAAAACCAACGCGCCCGGCTTAGGTTCTGCTTCTTCCTTGGTCCACCTGAGAAATTCGACGCTGAGGTCAGCAATTTTCAGAGAGCGCACGCGGTCACCACTCTCGATCGGCTCGAACCAGGATACTCTTCCAGGCTCAGTGTCAATACGGCCTCCTGTTAGCGACGCGGTGTACCAGTCGTCAATGGCGAGACGGCCCGCCTTGATGGCTGATAGAACATCGACTCCTAATGAGGAAAGGGCAATCCTGACATCTTCAATGGGTCTAGCCAATGCCAAATAGCTAGAGTTACCGTCTTCTTGCAGGTTCCGTGCTACGATGGTTGTGGCAACGGACAACCATTGAGAGTCAGGATCGAACTCGACAACGAAAATTGTACCGGGCTTGATTCCATCCGGGACTAACTGCGAAAGGATAGGAATATTGTAACGTTCAGATGAAGGCAACCTTAACCCTTGAAAGAATCCGATTTCTCACCAATTAGCCTTGCGAGATGAACATTTCGGGGAGCTTCATTCTGTGTGTGTGCGCACCACTAGACCCACACACACACACTAAAATAGCCTTCATGTCTTTATGGGAAGAATCCCCTAACAACTCCTCCAGAACCTTGCGGACTTAATAGCTACTTTTGGAGGGTGACTTCGAAGTTGTTCCCGACCTTCAGCTCATGCCATTCTCGGTCAAAGCTCACTCCACGCATACTTCTGATTCGCATAAGGTCTCTTGTCGCTTTATC
>JAHFFU010000041.1 GCA_023247835.1 Candidatus Bathyarchaeota archaeon | reverse complement strand
GTAGTCGCCCTTTCGAAAAGGTTTGCTTATCAGAACAAGCATTCCCGCAATCAAATTGCCAATCGTTGTCTGGGCAGCAAAACCTACCACGACAGCCGTTATGCCCAAACTCACTAAGTAGCCAGTGATATTGATGCGGAGATTGACCAATGTCGCAATGAGGATTCCAAGAACTAAACTGACCGTGACGATCTTACGTGCGTTGGAAGCAGCCTTTGGACCGATTAGGGGTGCTGTGGTGGTCTGAATCGTGTGCCCGAGCACCCAGACACCTACGAGCGCGATTAGTGCCCATGTCAGAGTGAGGGTAATCTCAGGGTACGGAACCGAGATGCCGAAGATTTTCTCTAAAGTGTACAATGCGAAGCTGAAGGCCGCAAATATTATGATGAGGATGAGGACGACGGCTAGAAGCCCAAAGTGAACCTTGCCTTCCCCAGTAGTCGCCGCCAACTCATCTTCACCCTGTTGAATGTCGCCTTCGTTGGCGGTGAATGCAAAGTGTAATAAATGGTGTGCGTACGGAAAATGGGTCTTAGGGTGTTCTGATTTGGCTGCGAAAACTGCAGTTTTCGTTAGGGAAGCTACCGGCCTAGTTCGTTCAATGACAGCTTGGGACATGCTCTTCCTCAACATTGTGTCCTTTGGGGGGGCTTGGTCGATTATCTACGCTTTGGAATACGTCCCCCTCTATGGCGGGAGCCCACTTGTCAGCCTCCTTTTGACAGCTCCCGGGATTCTAGCGCTACTCGGCGTTTACTACATTTTCCAAGTCAGCATGCCGAAATCTGGTGGAGATTACGTCTTCATGAGCAGGGTATTGCACCCCGCAATCGGCCTAGCATCAAACTTCGCCGGATACTCGTTCTTCCTGTGGTTCTGGATTGGTGACGCGGCGACTGTCTTTTCGAGCCAAGGGCTAGCGCAGACATTGAGTGTTTACGGTTCCCTAACAGGTCAACAGTGGGCTATCAACGCAGCGAACGCCTTCACCCCAATGACCACGTTCCTCGTTGGTACGGTTGCAATAATCATCTTCACCGCAATCGTTCTTCTGAGTAGCCGGCTATACTTCATAATACAAAACGTCTCAATGGTAATTGCAATACTCGCGATCCTTATTATCATCGGTCTGTTCGCTTCCACAAATCCAACCGCTTTCGCAAATGTGTTCAACGCCTACGCAACCAACCAGGGGCTTCAGCTTGCCCAAGGAGCATACCAAAACGTAACGGCCACAGGCACGAGCTACTGGGGCGGTTCAGTCCCCACAGACCCTACGTCCAGTTCCACGTTCATGTTGATCCCCCTGTGGTTCACGGTTCTGTTTTGGGTCTTTGTTTCCAACTACTTGGGCGGGGAAACGAAGGATACGAGAAACAGCGCTAGGATCGCACTATTCGGGAGTTTCGCCATAATCTTCCTGACCACGCTCGCTGTTTTGGTAATCGGTTACTCCAATTTAGGAGCAGACTTCTTAGCAGGTGCAGGCTCATACGCTTTCGGCTATGCTTCGAATCCATTTTCAGTCATTCCAAACCTCACTTTGTTTGCAGCGCTTTTGTCGAATAATGCCTTACTCGTCTGGATCATCGGCCTAGGAGTAATTGCGGGTTTCGTTCTGGTAGCACCGCAGTGTATGGTCCTAATGTCCAGAATTCTTTTCGCTTACTCTTTCGACCGTGTTGCCCCGAGCTCCATAGCTTACGTGAGCGAAAGGTGGCTTACACCTGTCTACGGAATTTTGATCGCCGCTGCGGGCGGTGAAGTTTTTCTGCTCTTCCTTAGCGGAGTTGTGGGCCCTGCAACAGCTAACACCGCATTTCTATTCTACGTGTACGCAGCCCTTGCAGCGATCGGGTTCACCTTTATTCCAGTGTCGATAGCGGCTATCGTGTTTCCGTTCAGGCGAAAGGACCTCTACCAGACCTCATGTCCAATAAAGCGCAAAATTGCCGGCATCCCAGTCATTACATGGCTTGGCCTCGTGGCGTTTATCTATTCCGCTGCATCCATCGGTTACTACTCCTACAACTACAACTTCTACTTCGGCGCCGGAACCCTAGCGGCCACCACATACTTCCCGTTCCTGGCATCGATCGCCGGCCTGTTCATAGTCTGCATCATATGGTTCTACGTTGCCAAATGGAAACGCGGTAAAGAGGGCTTCCCGTTCGAAAAGGCGTTTAAGCAAATACCCCCAGACTAGTCAACGAAACAGCAGATGGGCAAGAGAACAAGGCTATTCTTCGTAACAGACGTTCACGGCTCCGAGAAATGCTTCCGGAAATTCGTGAACGCTGCCAAATTCTACGAGGCGCAGGTACTAGTCTTAGGTGGGGACATAACCGGCAAGATGGTCATTCCCATCATAGACCAGAGCGATAGCACTTACAAGTGTAGATTCCTGGGGAATGAGTTAGTAATCAAATCGAAGGAAGACCTCGACAACACTGTAAAGAACATTCGTGATGCTGGGTTCTACCCCTACATGTCGAACCCAGAAGAAGTTGCAGAACTCCAGTCTAACAAGGCAAAGCTCGACGCGCTTTTCGAGCGGGTCATGGTAGAATCCGTCGATAGCTGGGTAAAGCTTGCTCATGAACGACTATCCGGAACTGGCGTGAAATGTTACATTTCTCCTGGGAACGATGACATTCTAACCATTGACTCGCACCTTACGGATACGGGCGTTGTCTTCAACCCTGAGAGAAAGGTTGTACAGTTCGACGACTCCCATGAGATGATAACCCTTGGCTACACGAACCACACTCCTTGGAATAGCCCAAGGGAGGTTGATGAGGATCAGCTAGAACTAATGTTGGAAGAGATGTGCGGAAAAGTTCGTGACATGAAAAATTGCCTTTTCAACGTGCACTGCCCGCCAATCCAAACGATAATTGACCAAGCGCCGGCGATAGATTCAACCTTCAAGCCTATCGTGAAAGGGGGGCAAATTCAGATGACGGCGGCAGGAAGCGCAGCAACTAGGAAGGTTATTGAGAAGTATCAGCCGCTAGCCGGAATACACGGCCACATTCATGAATCTAGAGGCTATTCAAAGATAGGGAGAACTGAGTGCTTCAACCCTGGAAGCGAGTATACGGAAGGAATTCTACGAGGCCTAGTAATCGACCTCGAAGACGATAAGATAAAGAACTACGCGTTCACAGCGGGCTGAACTTGAGAGAGAAGGAAAACACAGTTTTCGTTCTCGGCGGCGGGAGAACTGGATTAACGGCCGTCAAGGACCTCGTAGCTTCCGGTCTTGTAGAACGAGTTGTGGTTGGAGACATTGACACCTTCAGAGCCGAACGGCTAGCTGCGGAGTTAGGGTCGAGTAAGATCGGAGTCACCAAGGTTGACTTGACAGATCACCAAGGCCTGGTTGCCGCAATCGGGCGCTCCAAGGTTTTGATTAACGCGACTTGGTATGAGTACAATGTCGGAGTCACGAAGGCGGCCATCGAGGCGGGAGTGCACTATCTCGACATGGGAGGGCTTTTCCATGTCACCAGAAAGCAGATGGAATTAGGCGAGAGCGCAAGACAAGCGGGCGTTACAGCCGTGCTTGGTGCAGGCGAAAGCCCTGGGATAACCAATGTTATGTGCGCAGCTTCCCGCGAGGAATTGGATTCCGTTGAAGACATAAGAATCCGAGTCGGTGCACGAGAAACAGCGGACTCAAAATCGGATAAAGTCGTTTTTCCATTCGCAGTATCCACTGTATTCGATGAGTATTCCAAACCGCCCATCATGTTCCTGAGCAGCCAATTTCAGCAGGTTGAACCGCTTTCAGGAGAAGAAGAGGTTCAGTTCGCGGAGCCTGTCGGCAGACAAACCTGCCATTACTCAATCCACTCCGAGATCGCAACCCTCCCACTCAATTTCAAGGGAGTCAGAAACGTGGACTTCAAGCTCGGCATTTCGGAAAGCATCTACCGAGCAGTTAAACCCTTGGTGGACGCTGGTATGGCGGACGCGGATCCTATAGAATTCAAAGGCCAGAAAGTCTCGCCACGCGAATTCGCCGTAGCCTTCCTGACCGCTCGCGCCGCAAACACAGAACCGTCCAGGTATGTTGCACTCCGAACAGAGGTAACGGGAACTAGGAAAGGAAAGAGAGTATGTCAAATTCGTGAACTCATCGGGGAACCTTCAAAGAGCATGGGCGTGAGAAACGCTACAGCTCTACTAACGGGAATCGGGGCGTCAATAACAGCACAACTAATCATATCCGGAGAGATTGGAAAGACCGGAGTCATGGCCCCCGAGAGTTGCATACCCACCTCAAGACTCATGAATGAACTTGCCAAAAGGGAAATCAGAATGACCAAGAGCGAATTAGAACTATAGCTGTTCAAGCCCTATTTGCAAACATCAAACCAAGCTTACAGTCAGGCCTTTTGTTCTTGCGACAATGCTAAGTACGTTTGAAGACGAGCTTGTGCAAGGGTGAGTACAGCTGGCTTCTCTCCAAGGATTAAGCTTTGAAGAAGCACCTAGAATACTAGTCAAACCTCCTGGGCCGAAGTCAAAAGAACTCCTCGCAAAACAATCGGCACTTGAGACTCGGGCTGTGATTTACAGCAAGGCATTCCCTTTTGCGATTGACTCAGCCAAGGGTGCCACGATAAAAGACGTCGATGGGAATCTTTACATCGATTGGGTCAGTGGCATCAGCGTACTCAACCTGGGGCATAACAACCCCATTGTCAGCACTGCAGCAAAGTCGCAGATGGATCGCATCTGGCATTCGCTTGAAATTCCCACCGAAACTAGGATCGCCTTCTTGGAAAGGATGCACTCCGTCCTCCCCGGCAATCTTCGCGGGCACGCGAAAATCCTGTTCACCGTCACAGGTGGAGACGCGTGTGAAGCTGCGGTCAGCCTCGCTAAGTATGTGAGTGGCAAGAGAACGATAATCGCCTTCGAGGGTGCATACCATGGGGTTCATCAAGGTATAGTGGGCGCGACCTCAAGCCGGCACTATCTAGCGACTTCAGGCGCGATGAGGTATGGCGTCTTCCACATTCCATTCCCTTACCCATACTGCTTCCCCCTCCCCGTCGAACGGAAAGGGGATGAAGCTAAGGTTGTTCTCAGATACCTTGAGCACCTCTTGACTGACTCCTACTCTGGTCTCGAAGATGCGGCTGGAATCTTGGTTGAGCCAATACAGGGTGAAGGAGGCTACATTGTTCCACCCGACGACTTCCTTCCCGGCCTGAGGGAGATCGCCGATAAGTTCCAAATTCCCTTGATAATTGACGAAGTCCAAACAGGGTTTGGAAGAACTGGACGCTTCTGGGGGTGTGAGTTGACGGGCACATCGCCGGACATCATGTGCGTATCAAAGTCGGTCGGGGCTGGCATCCCACTCTCGCTGATAGCATACCGAGATGAATATGACACTAAGCTTCCCGAAGCCTTTCACCTCGGAACCTACAGGGCGAATCCGATCGCTCTAGCCGCCGGCTCTGCGAGTATCGATTTCATCAACCAAACGAATCTACTCAGCCGAGTCCAGCACCTGGGAAAGAAAACCATCTCACGATTTGAGCAAATCGCAAGCGCGAGCAGCAAGATCGGGGAAGTTAGAGGGGTAGGCTTCATGATTGGAAATGAGATCGTGGAATCGAAGGAAACAATGGCGCCATCGAAGGATCTAGCCGTCAGTTTACGAAAAATGATGTTTGAGAGGGGGCTTCTAATGCACACATGCGGCCACTTTGGCAACGTACTGCGCTTCATGGCCCCCTTAATCATTAGTGAGCAACTACTCGAAAAAGGACTTGAAATATACGCCGCTGCCGTAAAGGAAACTTAGGTTTTCAATTAGAACTTTGGAATCCGACCGACTTCTACGACTTAGTGAAGCGTGCTACCACCATCCAAGACTATGGTCTGCCCGTTTAGGAACGAGGAATCGTCTGAACATAGGAACGTTAGCGTCTTTGCAATTTCCTCTGGCCTTCCGAATCGCTTAATCAGGTTCTCACCACGCTCCTTCGTCAAGTCGTCCCTACTCAGTTCACTTACCCATTCTGTTTCAACATTTCCCAAGGTAATCGTGTTCACTCGAACGTAGGGCGCAAGTTCAAACGCTAAGGCTTTTGTTAAACCAATAACGCCAGCCTTCGCAACGGTGAAAGCAAAACCCTTGTCGTGCCCGCTCAGGGCTGGTGTCGAACTCACGTTCACTATAACGCCCCTTTTCTGTTTCAGAAAATGCGGCGCAACGGCCCGCGCGCAAAGAAAAGAGCCGAAAAGGTCCACGTTAAGTGGCTTGAAGAAGTCTTCAGGCGTCAGGTCCATGAACCGTTTATTCCATTCTCCCCTAGCAGGGTAGCCCGCTAGATTCAGCAGCACGTCAACCTTGCCAAACTCCTTGATGGTTGTGTCCACCATTTTTTGAACTTCGCCTGGTGCCTGCTTCACATCAGTGAAGTCAACGTGGGCAAGGATAGCCTTCCTCCCCAAAGCGGCTATCTTATCCGCAACTGCCTGCGCCCCAGCCATCCTCGACATGTATTGCAAGACTATGTCTGCTCCTTCGTTCGCGAACTCAAGTGCTGCCGCGCGCCCTATTCCCCCGCTCGCTCCTGTGACAATGGCAACTTTGCCAGACAACCTCGACATGCATAATGCGCCTAACGATGCATACGCACCATTACAGAGCTAAATGTCCCCCGTTCTGGCCGGCCACGTTCTGCAGACAGCAGACTTATGTGGTCAAGCTTTGGAAATCTAAGTTGAGAGAGGCCAAACCCTCGCCCACCATTGAGCAACTCGTCCGCTCCCACATGCGGATGCCCGTCCTAGTCTACGAACGTGTAAAGATTGCTCAGTATATGCGCTTCATCCGGCGCTACAGGCAAAGGCTGGTTTTTGCGGGGAAATTAGAAGTGGCCGGGATCTTGCTTGTGGGGTTTACCGGTTACTGGTACCTTTCAGGTACCAAATACCATTCAGTCGTAATAGACGGCCTCTTGAGCATCATGGCAACTGCGAAATTGGATGACAGTATGTACCGGGTTATTGACTGGCGCCCGAAGAAAGGCCAACTGCTAGTCTACGTTACAAGAGAAGTCAGGCGCTAACCTCTGCTGAAGCAACTAGGTGCGGTTAGTTTACGGAACCTCTGAGCCCGACAAAACAGAGACCTTTTCAAAGCATAACTTTCCTGAGAACCTAGTTACTCCAGGCGTTTCGATGTAGCGTTTCGGTAACTATCGATCGGATGCCCCCAAGTGTCAAGGATGCTGGTTGCGCGATTGTTGTAAGTTGGATAGGGATGAAAGAGAACAAACGCAACTGGGAAAAATAAGAAATGAGGGATTAAAGGTTCGCCGGTTTGATGGCAAAGTCGTCTCGGAATGTAAAGTTGGGTATGATAGGAGTTTAGTAGAGTTCCTTCGTTACTTTGCTGAATACGCTTTTGCCATCCGGACGGCTACGACTACGAGAATTCCAGCGATGATTAGCCACGGGAAGTGGAATAGGTACTCGACCGCGGCGAGCATAGCCCAGTTTGGCGGATGTGCTCCTGCCTCATGCAGACCATCATGGATCCAGTTTGGTATGCTGAACCATAAGGCGATAAGGAAGAGCACCACGATCGGGACGCGAATTGCCTTAGGCCATTTTG
>JAHFFU010000231.1 GCA_023247835.1 Candidatus Bathyarchaeota archaeon | reverse complement strand
GAGATGAAAATCTTCTCTCGATCTGGAAAATGGAACACAATGTCTCCCTTTTCGCGCAGACTCTTGGGATTGAATTCAATCCTGCACACTGGAGGATAGTCTATTGAAAATCCGTATACAGAGAAGCTTTCGAAATTCTGGGTCTCCAGTGAAATAACCAACCTGCCGTGTTCGTTTCCTCAAGTCCCACGAGGTTACTTAAATCTGCGGAAAGGAAATCAGTCATGTGTCGAGGCTACGTTGATTGGGTGACACGAGAGTCCTTTATGCTGTTGCTGAAAGTTGCCCATTCGACGCATTACTCATCAGAGACATGAAAGGCGCTGTCAACGCTCTGCTGCAGCTAAACGTGAAGCGATTCAGGGTTCCGCAGAAAGCCCTCGCCAAATACTCAGCCCTTGATATCGTGAAGCAAGCGCTGGAACTTCTGTTTGAATTCTCACCTTCCGAGAAGAATTACCGAGAAGCCACGCGGACACTCCAGGTATACTCGGAGGGAGATGAAGAAATGTTGCGGACTCTGCAGAGCAGTTTCCGCTTGATCGCGAACGCGGTGTACAATTCTTACAGTGGTCAACGTCACGCCGAGTCACTATCTCCAGAGACCCTTTTTCTACAGGGGATACCCTTCGAGCCGAACGAACTTCAACAATCATTCAGATTCGTTGGTGTACGGCCGCCTGACGTAAGCCCACCAAGCGTCAAGAGCACAGTGTTTCTGGACGAAGGATTCGCGCCATACGGCCTGGTGCTGCAAGGAAAAACCGAACCAAAAGACGCTCAGAAAGGGCGAGAGCAACATTGGGCCGAAATCATAGCGGCTAAGCTGGACAAGAACGAGGGGGCCGCCCTAATTCGAGCAGGGATAGAACATCTCAACCCGCCGGGTTTCACAATAAGAAGAATCGTCAACGCAGTATCGCGTCCCGATACAGGCAGACTGCAACGTATTCTGCGGCAACAAGGCATAACCGTGAAGGTTCTTCAAACCGTTCCAGATGTCAACAAGGTCTATGGAAAGAAATAGCAGGTGAACGGTTTGCGCTCTACTTCTTTTTCTTCGCGCTCAGGATGTATTGGGATGTGAAGCCGCCTAGGAGCGCCCCGATTATGGGCCCAACCCAATACACCCAGGCACTCCCGTATGAGCCGGATGCTACCGCTGGGCCAAGCCAACGTGCAGGATTTGCGGCAGCGCCTGTCAATGGTGCGGCTATGAGAACAATAGCCAGCAAGGTCATCCCGATCAGCAACCCTGACGCACCGGCCGGGACCTTGTCCGTGTAAGCCGCTGCGTAAACTGAGAACATTAGGAAGAACGTGATAATAATCTCCACCACCACAGCCACACCATCGCTGTTCCCAATTACGGGAGATGGTGAGGGTAAACCGAATTTAGTCAACGCACCGTATCTGGGCAGCATCAGCATATGAGTCCAACCAGCCACGGATGCTCCCAACACCTGGGCGATCAGGTACGCGACTCCGTCGTCGACCTCCAGTTTTCTGAGTGCTACCGACGTGATCGTTATGGCTGGGTTGATGTGGCAACCGGATATGGAGCCGATTGCGTAAACCATTACCATCAGTATAACGCCATGCGCGAAAGCGATTCCCAAGAATGATGCAGCAGGCGAAGATACGCCTAAGATTGGAAGAAAGATGGTTACTGAAACGGACCCGAAGAATACAAGAGCGAAGGTTCCTATGAATTCAGCGACGTAAGCCTGCCTTGCCATCTTCATCCTCGACACCCGCGCCTAGAGTTGCTCACCAATTCGGTAAGTGTAGATTGTGTGGCCCAGTAATTCATCGTAGACAGCGACAGGTTTCCAGCCCGGAACTTTGAAGTCGTGCGAAACCACACGTGTGCCAGGCTTTAGTTCCGCCTCCAACTTAGGTCGAAGCCTCTCATTCGCACTTGAAGTGAGGTAAAGGGTGATTACATTTGCATCTGATAGATTCACGTCGAAGAAGTTACCTTGAATGACCTTCACTTTGTCTTCCAAATTCAGTCTCTTAATCTCGGTTTTGGCTCGCTCCACAAGGTCTTCCCGGAGTTCGATGCCTGTGGATTTTGCGCCGATGTCCTTCGCCGCAAGAATAATCAGTCGTCCGTCACCGCATCCCAGATCATAAAGGACCTCTCCGGGTTTGACTTGCGACAAGTTGAGCATCTTCTTTGCGACCTCAAGGGGGGTCTGAACAAAAGGTGCAATGCTCATCAAACACGCCTTCTCGAATCGCAATCCAACTACTGATTTATGCGTATCGTCTTTCGGTCTCGGAACGTTCAACCTTAGTTGTTTTACCCATCGGTATGCTCTTCTCTTTCTTCCCAGTCCACTTCACATCTTCTTCCAGAAATTGAAGGCAGACGTCTTTGAATTGTTTGAAAATATCTTTCAACTCTTCCTCCGAGAAAGTATCGATGAAGGATGGGTTTCTCAGCCAGCTGTCCCATCCTCGCACACTCTCGAACAGCGCTGAATTCATCCGAATTAGAGAAGCATAGAGGCCCAAACGGTCCGCTGGCTCAAGCTTCTTAATTTCGTCCAGAGCTTTATTTCGTTCCTCAGTCCACGACAAACTTTCCGAGGCACCTTCTAAGCCCCGTCCACTGCCCTAACCGCAATTTAGCCTTATTCCCGAAATT
>JAHFFU010000230.1 GCA_023247835.1 Candidatus Bathyarchaeota archaeon | reverse complement strand
ACTACCTTAGTCTGAATATTTCTCTTAGATACACAAATTAGCATGTCTGGGATAAGTTCTCTCAGCGGGCGATGACGAGTCTGGCCCAATTGATTACAAAGTGAGATGGATCTTGAGTGCGAGAGCCCGCAGTCATATGTAGGAGAACTGATAGTTGACTGTTGATCGTGCCTTAGAATATGCTAAGCGCAATCACGACCGACACCTTGCAGAGTTGAAGGAATTCCTAGCCATCCCGACCATTTCCACGCTCTCCGAACATTCCGCTGACATGAAGCGGGGCGCTGCATGGTTAGAACACCATATGAAGGCCATCGGGCTGCGGAACGTGAAAGTCATTTCCTCCGCCGCTGGGCATCCTCTCGTGTACGGCGACTGGGTTGGTGTGGAAAGTGCGCCAACCGTTCTCCTCTATGGCCACTATGACGTTCAACCCGTAGACCCACTTGGCGAGTGGATTTCCCCGCCATTCGAACCTGCAATACGTGGTGATTACATTTTCGCGAGAGGTGCCGCCGACATGAAAACCAATGCCATCGCCGTCCTAGCAGCAGTGGAAGCTTGCCTGAGGGCTGATAATCTACCAGTCAACCTGAAGGTCCTCTTCGAGGGTGAAGAGGAAGGAACGATCGCAGTAAGCGGTGATTATGCCATAGATGATTTTGTGAAGTCCCATCACGACGAGTTGAAATGCGACGTTGCCCTCAGCGCTGATGCCACGATTGCAGGAAAGAATTCGCCAGCACTCATGTACGGTTCTCGCGGAAATATTAACCTAAAAGTGTGGGTTCGTGGCCCGGAAGTGGACCTGCACTCAGGAGAATTCGGCGGTGCAGTACACAACCCGGCGCATGTTCTTTGCGAATTGATTGCCGGAATGCACGACCAAGATGGGCGTGTAACCTTACCCCATTTCTACGACGACGTGCGGTCTCTCTCCGAGGAAGAACGGTCCGAATTAGCTGGTGATTCCCCCAGCGACGAGGAATGGAAAAGACTCGCGCGAGTAAAACAGCTTTACGGGGAAAAAGGCTTCACGACGGCGGAGCGCATAGGAGCCAGGCCGACGCTTGAGGTTATCACGTTCGTTTCAGGTGAGGGCGGACAAGGCGTGATCCCCGCTAGTGCGATGGCAAGGATTTCGATGCGCCTTGTTCCACACCAAGACTATCAGCGTATTCAGGAGGGATTCATGGAATACATGCGAAATCATACGCCAGCCACTGTTACATGGGAGGCCAAAGGAGGGGGCTGGGATCATCCAGCGGTCGTCGGTCGCGATTCAATTGGAATGAGGGCGGCCTCCGCGGCCCTGCAAGAAACATTCGGAGTCAAGCCCATCTTCCAACTGGTAGGGGGAACCACGCCAATAATGAGTTTGGTCAAGGAAGAGCTTGGGGTGGACGTTGTATCGTTGGGTTTTACTTTGCCCGATGACGGTATGCATGCGCCTAACGAAAAATTCTACCTGCCAAACTTCAACCGGGCAATTGAAACCTACATACGTTTCTTCAATAAAGTCACCGCATAGATGGCTATTCGACGGGAACTGCGAGTTACCTCAAAGCCTAGCTGCATAGAATAACCATTCTCCGTGTCTGTGCGGGCGTTCCTGTTGAGTACAGCCCAACAATGGCGACGAGATAATTGGGTTGTCACGGAGAAGTTCTATTGCTCGTCATGTGGAACAATGTACATTTCAGAGAACGATGAAGTGTGGCAAATACCCGTCAAGCAGTGATACTACAAAGAACAGAACCAGGCAGAGGCCGTTCTGAGGGCTAACTGATGGTCGGTACTGATGATCCCTACTGCACTCACTGCTACAACACCGGCGGCCAGTGGGTTCCTGTGATCGTGCTTCGACGACGAGTCTTCCGGTTCAAGAAATGTTCACATTGCAATCCAGGATACACGTGACGCCTAGCATCTGGTGGTCGTCTAGAGGGGAAGGGTCACCTTGGTGTCGGTGTGGGTCGGCTGGTGCGACACACACACGAAAATCCCCCCCTACACCTTAGAGGGGGCGGATGTACCCGCAGTGTTGTGTTCGGTTCACGCTTTCTTTACGAATTTAGCTCGGCTGCCTACGAGCTCGATCTTATCGTCGCTCATTTTGAATTCCATGGTAGTTTTTACGCCACCTGCGATTGCGTAGAACGTTGCCCGATCTTCTTCGAGTCTCTCGGGAGTTAAGGGGACTACTTCTTCCTGGTACTTGTCTCTGTATTCAAAGTAAAGGATGCCTCCGGCTTTCTTGATTGTGATTCTGATCGTTCCCTTGTATGTTTCATATTGCCCCTCCAGTCTGCTGAGTATTCTGTCGGTCTTCAGGAAGGGCAAGGTCGTTGGGTCCTGTCCAATGAGCTGTGACAAGGCGTAGAGCCCGATGTTCCAATCTAACCCGCCTGAGTTCGCTAGTACAGAAACCCCGACCTTTCTCCCAGGCAAATAAGCCACAAACGCTGTGTAAACTCTGACTGACCCGCCGTGATTGACGAGCTTGGACCCATAGAAGTTTGGGATGATTTCCCATCCGTAGCCGTATGCGTCCTTGCCGAATGTTTCCCAAGGTTCGAGTATATGGGGCGCTTCAATCTTCTCGAAAGTTTCCTGGGTTGCCACCCTCTTTCCTTCGAATTCACCCCTGTTCAAACACATCTTCACGTAGTT
>JAHFFU010000229.1 GCA_023247835.1 Candidatus Bathyarchaeota archaeon | reverse complement strand
ACTTCTAAGCACGCTTCTAATTTCGAAAGTGGCTTTCTCTATTAATCTGGGCAATGCGACAATAATACAACGCGTTTCAACTGAAATATTAAGAGACGCCTTTTCAGGGATAATCGTGATAGTTTGGCTGCTGATTTGGAAGAAAATAACAGATTTCTACTTGTGGCGAACCATCAATCGCAAAGTAGCTACTGCCTAAAGATTCTCTGAATAATGACATGTAGAGGATCCTCCATGCGTTGAAGCAGCCTGGCTGATTTCTTCCGGTAGAATTCATGTAAGTCCTCGTTCTTAGACATAGCAACGGCGCGTTGAGCGATGCGAGCAGGGTCGAGGACTCTTTCAGCCAGTCCCTGATTTATGAGAAACCTTTCCACGAAAGTAGCGTCCCCTGGATAATAGGAGATTACTGGGACACCGAGCATTGCAGCCTCAGCTGTCATCGTCCCCCCGCCCCCCACGAACACTGAGGAAGCACGCATCAACGGAATCGCATCGATTACATGTTCGGGCACAATCACACGATTTCCGAAACGCTTCTTGAGCCTTTCCCGTTGAACATCATATCTCGGCAGCACTACAGTCTGTATGCCTTCATCGATCTCTATGATTTTTCCAATGATATCCATTACCCTGTTCGATAAGTTGGATGACCGATCAGTCAGATACGCTGCAAATTCCTCCGGAGTCCTAACAACAATTACGGGCTTGCCGGGGTCCAAGTTCAAGCCGTCAGGAATATTGTGGCTACTACTGTTGGCTGGCAACCAAACGATCGGGTCCAAGGCCCTGTACCTTACAATATCCCTGGGAGCTATTCCGTACTTTGCCCAAGCGTGCAAGGGAACAACCCACGGAGTAAACAACCTCTTCGAGAGCGGAACGGTTAATCTGCACACCGCTTCAGCATGAGGCGAATCGCAAACGCAATAGTGAGGTATCTTCAACCCGAACGCGACTCTGGCCGCCTCTGGAGATGAGAAAGAAATCGCCACATCAGGCTTCTGCACCTCTATGACTGCGGCTAAAGCTGAAACGCGCTTTGAACTCTCAAGGAGCTTATCGCTGAGTTCTCCCCCACCATGACGCCCCACTTGTATAGCTTTCAACTCCTTGAGATCTAGCAGCTCATTGACTTCCCGATATTCCCGAGTCGTCAAGACGGTTTTGAAGCCTTTCGAAATAAGGCGATGGTGAAGGCTCCCAATGAAATTCGCTTGCTTCGGCGTAAGAATGTCTAACCAAACCCTCATTTTGCCGTCGACCTCGCCGAGACCCCTCTCTTGGAGTTGTTCCACCTATACAGGAAGGACTCACGAAAAATCCTGATCAAGCCAGGGTTCTTCGTATGGTTCGGAGTGTAAACGATCGGGTTCCAATGTTTCTGGGCTTCCTCGGCTGCCCATATTACGAAAACTAAGTCTTTGCCATCTATCAAAGTTCCTCGAACCGGATGCCAAGGATCAGCTGTTTCCCTGATTTGCGCCCCCACTTTTCGGAGACCATCCAATTGTCGTCTCAACTGGCTCTCCGCGAGCTGCATAAGTATTCGGACGTTCACGCCTCTTGTTAACGCTTCTCCGAGCTGAATTTTCAGTTTAGGGAGCCAAGAGAACAAAGCCGTCGAAATCAAAATCTCTTCTGAAGCCTTTTGAACGTAATCACTAGTTGATTTCTCCATGGCCTTCAAGTCTTCCAACGGCTCGAGCAGCTCTTCTGCCTTGACCTGAAGATGACTCTCCACATAGATTGGCTCGACTTGCCTCTGTAGGTGCCTCATCGTGTCCTCGATCGTGAGAAGATTTGTTTCAAAATTCCTGCGTATGTGCAACAAGTACTCGCGCTTGGCCTCCTCCGGAGAAATAGCATGAAACTTCTTGGGCCTGCTTTCAACTATCCTTGCGAAGCCTTTCTGCATAAGCTGCTCAAGGGTCCCGTAGACTCTTGTTACCGGAATCGATGTCTTCCTCGAGATTTCCTCTGCCGTTAGTTCCCGCTTTTGCAGAAGGGAGAGGTATGCTTGAGATTCGTACATGGTTAGCCCGGCCCTTTTCAAATACTCCATTAGGCGACTTGAAGCGGACATGATTAACTCTTGTAGAGTTAAGAACAGTTAAATATTTCTCCATGAGACCCCCTCTGGGTTTACTCCATGTCATCACCAGCCGGACCTCCACAACCACCGCTCTCGCTCGAACCAGGCGAAATTGCAGTCAGAATTAGGGATGGCGCCCTGACAGTAGGCGTAGTCGGGTTAGGTTGGATGGGCTTACCAACAGCGTGCCTTTACGCGGAGGCAGGCAGCCGCGTCATCGGGGCGGATATGAATCCGAAAGTTGTCGAACGGGTAACTAAGGGGGATTCACCGATCGAGGAGCCGGGGCTCTCTGCTATGCTAAAGAAAGCAATAAGATCAGGTAAATTAACCGCGACCACGAGCACCGAAGAAGCTGCAGCGAATTCTGATGTTATCTTCATAGTCGTTCCGACGATGCTAGATAGGCAGAAACGGGCGGATTATTCAGCTGTAGAAGATGTTTGCGTAAGCATCGGTAAGGGTCTAAAAAATGGCAGCCTTGTCATTTTCGAGAGCACATGTGGCCCCGGGGTAACCGAACGTGTGGTGAAGACCCCCATCGAAAAGTACTCCGGCCTTGTTGCAGGCCAAGGTTTC
>JAHFFU010000040.1 GCA_023247835.1 Candidatus Bathyarchaeota archaeon | reverse complement strand
GATGAAAGGATAGAGTTAGAATTCCCGTCTACTAAGTCAACTCTCACCGAATAGTAGTCTTGTCCACTCGACGAGCAAGAGCCAGCCACGATAGTGGCTACTTCAATTTGCTGGTTAGGAGCGGCTTGGTGAGGGTAGACATAGGAAACATTGCTAATCTGGCAACGTGCTGCTGCCACACTTGAACTAATCACAAGCACAAACAGAACCACAATCGCCAGTATAGTACCAAACCATACTGTATTCTTTGAGTTCAATCGCAGCACCCTTCATCTATTGTTGGTAGCCCGGGGGAGATTCGAATTCGGGTACTTATGTATCTCCCGTCGGCAGGTTTCTCCTCTGCTGGAGGGGATCCAGAGCCTTCTAGTGGCAACTGTCTGGCGCCAATGCTATGCATAGTCCCATTTACGGGTTTGACCACTACACCACCGGGCTACCGAAGCAAGCCAAACATAGCGACTTATCTTAAAGTTTCGTTGAGTCCGAAAATCAAAGCTGTCTTATTTCGAGCTTAAGGGGTAAAGCTAGAATAGGGAATCGCCCTACCGAAGGAGCAGAGAGCCAATGAGCCAGAAGAGTTTACCAGCATCACTCCGATTGGTGACAACCGCCATCAACGCCGCTCTGTATGCAATCGTTGGTGTGCTATCCGCCCCTCTTCCCACATTCTTCGGGATAAGAATTTGGCCTCAAGTATTCGTGCCGGCATCCTTCGCTGTGCTCTTCGGGCCCTGGACGGGAGGTGTCGGTGCAGCTATCGGGATTTTCCTTGCTGACGTCATTTACGGACATCACGATGCACTTCTCAGTCTTCTTGTTGGAGTGCCAGCCAACTTCCTGGGTTTTTATGTCATCGGCTGGTTGACACAGAGGAATCACGGCAAACTGATGAAGAACATTCTCTTTCTTTTCAGCCTCTTGATACCCATTCTATTGGCAGTTTACGGCCTCTACTATATTTCTGAGGGGACTAGTGCCGCCCAAATCGTTCTAGGTTTCGTATGGCTTGTTGGGATTCCGGCTGTGGCAATCATTGCCCTAAAGGCAATTCGAAGCAGGTGGGCAGACTTTGAGATGGCGGCCTCAATCGGCCTCGGCTTTGGAAGCGTTATCATTGGTGTCGGTCTGGTCGCTTACAGTTCAATTTTTGCGCTTCCATCGGTCTTGGGACTTGGAGGGGAGCCTCTTCCGATAACGTTCATCTATGGTGCAACCGCCTTCACTTATCTTACGGAAATACTGGCGCTTGTTGTGGTTACTCCCGTAGTCGTTACTGCGTGCAGAGCGGCATTTCCGAGCCTTCGCGGATTCGGCGCGATCACTAGGCAAGCGAGGTCGGGAAAGCGGGCCTGAATATTTTGCCTGCAGCGGAAGCTGCCTCGCCCGCTGGCATATCTAGTTTCTTCGAGGTATGCGATACCGATCCAGCTGGGAATGCGCTTACCGATCCTACTCGAATAGGTGCGAGGGGGGGTGGGTTTGGAATTGCGCGAGGAGTAAGCGCGAGAGTGACGGCCAAGAGCAACTCACGGACCCGCATCTCGATCCGAATCAACTCGAAACCCGCACCAGAAGCTCACACCACGCGATGGGCTATTGGGGAGGTTCTGAGTACTATGGGTATCACCCTTGATGTTCATGTGGATTTGAGGGTTAGAGTTCCAATAGGGGCTGGCTTCGGAACAAGCGCAGCTGGCACACTAGCCTCCTGTTTGGCTTTGACAGACTCGGCCGATCTCCCCATGACAATGAATGAGTTGGGTAGAATTGCACACGTTGCAGAAGTTCAAAACAAGACCGGCCTAGGCACCGCATCCGCCTTACTCACGGGGGGTTTCGTCCTCGTTACGGAGCCGGGAGCACCGGGCATCGGCCTGGTGGATCGTTTGCGTTTCCCGCGGAGTCATGTTGTTATCTGTGGCTACCTTGGCCCAATTTCAACTCGCGTCGAGCTAGCTCAAACAAATATCGCAGGCAGAGTGAACCCTTTGGCGCGGCACGCACTGGAAGCTATCCGCCGAAGACCAGAGTTGCGAACCTTCCTAAAAGAGGCGCGAGAGTTCGGCGAGGCTGCGGGCTTTCAGACTCCTGGTGTTTCACGTTTAATCCAAGCAATGATCTCAGCGGGCGCTATTGGGGCCGCGCAAAATATGATAGGCGAAGCTGTTCACGCCGTCATAGCGGAGGATATGGCGCCCCGAGCACTCACGAGACTGCGGAAAGCCATTCCATCCTGCAGATTCTTCGTCAGCCGCTTAGATGATAGAGGAGTCCGCCTAGTCGAACCGGCGAATCCAAAGCACTAAATGCATTCCACTAACAGGAACGAAAGCGTTGCATAGCGATGATGCGGCGAGGCCGACGAAAGCGCAGAGGAGTCAGAGCCAGCCCACACCCGAGATACAGTGTCGTCGCCATGGGCGGCACATTCGATGTCCTTCATCGGGGACATAGGAGGCTACTCAAACAGGCATTTGGTCTCGGGCGCAGGGTCATGATTGGCATAACGAATGATGAGTTTGCGAAAACGTTGCATAAGCCCCACAAGCTTGACAGTTACGCCAAGAGGAAGAGAGATGTGGAGCGATTGCTGTCCCGCTGGGGCGTTCTATCAAGGGCCAGGATTGTTCCGTTAATCGATCGATACGGCCCGACGGTCCGCTTACCGCGAATTCAAGCTCTAATTGTGAGCCGCCGTACACTCGAGACAGCATATGAGATAAACGCGAGGAGAAGAGCGAGAGGGTTGAAACCGCTCATTATTGATCCGATCGACCTGATAATGGCCGACGACAGACGTCCGATATCCTCGACTAGGATACGGCGCGGGCGCATAGATCGCGAAGGCAGACTGATCTGAGTCCGACAGTTAGAGTTTGAAACGTTTTGAACAGATGGGATATGGTCTAGGGAATCCTCTGCCGCAGAAACACTGTCCAGAACTTCATATAATACCCGCTTTGATGGGCAGAAAGTCGGCTCTAGACGTACACCCAGAGTTTGTACGCCGGCGACTGCTTGCAGATTTGAGTGCAGGTGCAGGTCGGTTTCGGGGCGAATTCGGCTGGGACCCATGGTTCCAGCGAGAACAGGGGTTCCTGGACGCCGCATTTTAGGCAGAATACGCCCTCCATTGTCCAAGCGAAATGGTCACTTCCACAGACACATATCGGCTCAGCATACTCGAAGTCAGCAGCTGAAAGGCGTCGGGTCCGAGCGATTAGTTGAAGACTCGAGTACCTACGTCTCTTCCATTCCAAGTAGCATGATTTGTTGCCGCAGAGTTTTCTTGGCCTACCGAGTACGTACTGAAGTTGCTGGCCACAGATGACGCAGCGACTGGTTTTCTCCATCATCGAAGACTCCGACTTGTTAGTTCAGTGCCTATGCCTTGGGACATTACCTACGGCGGTTGGCCTGTTGGCGTCTCCTTTATCTGCCAACTGTAACGGACCGCCCTGTAATATTCCTTCTTTGGACTCGCATGGAAGATGAATGCACAATCTACGTTGCCTACTAATGATCAGACCTTGGAGCGCGTCAAAGCACTCGCATTTAATCCATTAGGTGTCTGATGAGGGGGGGTGTAGGTTGAAAATGGGCGCTTCTACAACCTTGACCATGGCGTCCCTATTCTCTTACTTTCACTGCATGGCTTCGGGCGGGCTGCCCCTCGATTGGAGAAGTGGTGCCTCTTTCAGTTTGAATGTATTAGCTGGCATACACATTCAATGTGGGGTGTATGACACTCAACGGTCATAAGATCTAAGGGCGCAAACGCTTCCACGGCCCGCTTCTTCAGCCGACCAGCCCTTTTCTTCCTTTTCCTCGTTCTTCTTTCCGTTCGGCTTCTTTTCCCTCATCCCCAAGGACCCCAGGATTTTAAGTCGTAATTTGAGACGGCATTTGAACCGTAAATTCCGTCCCTAAGAATTGTTGCGTCCACTTCTTGGGTTTGAAGATGAACATTGAAGGTTCTCCCTCCACGTTCCAATTTTCTGGAGCGCTTGGAAAACAAGTGTCAGGAAGCCGAACGAACGCGTACTTGAAGCCGGATTGGTGGGGGCGCGGCAAAGAATCCAGGAACTAATATCAGGATTAGTACTCCTTTGTATCGCATCAAAGACCGTTGGACGTAGTGTCTCGTGTTGGGAACATCAATCCCGAGGAAGGCACGCCCTTCTCAAATAGTTCAATCCATCCAGGTCTGACGTAGGTCCATCGTGAGTTCTTAGACTCCCTGAACTAGGAGTGTGGCTCGATTCTCCTCCTCTTTAGTTGAGACAATGCGTCATCGAAACTTCAGAGGCTATGTGGTCAAGGTAGATGCTTGGCCGAGCTGTATGATCGGGATACCAGTTTGTCTCGAGCCAATGGTTCGAGCCGTGATTCCAATCTCATGCCAAGGTTTCCCACATGGAAGTCGAGTGCACGATCCGACTCGCTAACTTCAATCGTACCTCAGCACGAACTTGACAGACAGTGAAAACCCTGAGTATCGAAACATAGTCATCCTTCTCTTACAGGATCCCCGTGCCGTCTAGCCCAGTAGGTTAACTGCCCGTGTATCCGTAGTCCGGCCAGAAAATTCGCAACGCTTGAATTCGCTTAATTCTGACTAATGTAAGAATTCGGCAGTTTCCAAAGGGGTGGGATGGGAAATGGGGATGTTTTGGCGCCAGCACTGGTCAATTCTTAGAGCGTTCAGAGATTGATTCGGGGTGCCGAAATTCCGCATAACCCAATATGTATCAGAATTGAGTTGTTTGAGCAAATTCCACCGATTGAGTGTGTTGGTTCTATCGCGCTTTGTGTTCTGAACCGCTTTCTTCTCCGGGGAACGGTGACTCTTTGATTCCTCATGGCTAACAGACCAAGACAGTTCACTGCTCTCGAACGTCCGAGGATCGGAAGAATCGCGAGGGAGGATTACTATGCTGAGAGGCAGAAGCGGTGGGTATGGATCTTCCCCAAAATTGACAAGCATTCAACATTAAACCAAATCGTGGACCTAGACAGCTTCTGCACAATACTCTTCCCCCACAGCATCAAGAAGCAAGGTGTCGCAAAGGCAATCATCCAGATACTTGTTGAGGAAAGACGGCCTATGTATCTTCGGGATCTACATCACAAGGTGTTAGAGAGGATCAAAATCAGCGCTCAGACTCTTAGCGACACTTACAAAGCGATGCTCAGAGGCGGGCTCCTGGAGAAGAAATTCCGGAACGAACCGACAAAGCTCAGCGTTCAATTTGCAAATCGATTAAGAGACCTTGCCTCATACTGGGACAATTACCTAATCGCGAAGAAAGCGAACTAGGCCTCCAATTTTCCGGATTGTCTTACGACACTCCAATTTTTTGGACTACGCAGTGTACCGAGTGTCCCCTTTGCTTGGGGGAAGGGGAGCTGTTTGGGGCTGTGGAATCGGTGGTAACGGCGGCGGAATGTTCAGGCTTCTCGAAATCAGAATGGCATCCGCGATGGCGGCGTTCGACACTGCCTGAACCAGCTGAACCGGCGGGGGCTTCTGCGCTTTGTGCTCCTCAATGATCTTCTTCGTATCCTCGTTATCACCAGAAATCTTCGCCTTTCCCTTTATGCTGATCTGCGCAATTGACGGTGTGAAATTAACGGTGAAGACGAATGGCGCGTCAAGTGTACCATCTGGGCGTTGATCGATGTCTAGCATGTTTATGTTCACTCCAATTTGGACTTGAGGCGGCATAGGCCTGTCAATTTCCCAGAAACGTTCCGCCGACATACTCGTCACAAAAATGTTCACATGTATCAAGGCTCGGGCAACACAAATTTCATTCGGAATGCCATTTCCTCTTTAAACATTGTCACCCTAACGGCTCAGAACGGATGTTTTCGTGGGCAAAATTGACTGGTTGATGATTATAACAACTATAGCTGTTTTCCGTCGGAAAACACATCCGAATTTGAACCCGAAGTGAAGAACATGAAAGAAGCCGTAGCAAGTTTCGTCGTTACGAAGAAGAAGATGCAAAACGGGCGGGTTTACGAATCGCCGCGCATATACCTGCCAACAAAGTTGACGACGGATTCGAATTTCCCGTTCGCGAGTGGTTCTTTAAAATTGTACATTAGAGTTAGGGGTAAGAGGTTGGTGGTCGAGCGAGCGCCGAACGCGATTCTTAGGCGGTTCGGGCGGATAACGAAACGCCCTCGCCGCGTCAGGAGACGGAAGAGCTAATCCTACCCTGAGAAGTACGGCCGGAAACTGAGATTAGGCTTCGGCTGCTCTACCCGAACGAAAATTGCTGCGGATCGCTTTTCCTCTGACGGTGAGGCCTTTTAAGGAAACCTTCGGTATAGGGCGGGCACTGATTCACAGTGAATTCAAAACAGGTCGTCGCGGCAGTATCAGCAGTCGTCTTACTAATCATCCTGGTCTATCCTGCAATCTCGACTGGAACCGTTTCTGTAATGGTACACTCCACGGCGATTGACAGAGCGGATCATGTCTATGTTACAGTGAGCGGGATATATGTCCACCAAAGAGGGCAAACGAGTACAGCCGGATGGAAGTTAATCTCCAATCAATCACAGAGGATCGACCTCTTATCCCTCCACAACTCAACAAAATCTCTGGCGACGGGACAGGCTTCAGTCGGCAGTTACGACTCCATTCGAGTAGAATTATCTAATGTTACGTGGGTATTCAATAAGACCGCTACCGAGCTGTCAACCACGTCGTCTCAGTTAAATGCAAACGTGGAATTCACAGTTACGGCTGGAAGGGAGTCGTCTATTACACTTATCTTGGGTGGCCACCAAGAAGTGATAGGGGCTACGAAGTTTTTCGCAACCAACCTCAACGCGACCCTAACTGAAGCCCATTAGCCTTGATGCCAACTCAAAAATACTGACGCTTAGGCTAGAGTGCAGGGATGCATAATTGGCCGTCGCGGGAAGAGACCAGCTCACTAAGTTGATTCAGACTTACAAATGTATCCATCCATTCGATTACGCACTTCTGGACGGCGACGGGTATGTTCTCACTGTAAGGGATGAGACGACTCTACATTATCTCGAACACCGAAACGTCGTCTCCTACGAGGTGGTCTTCACACCTCCGAAGTATGTGTCGCATTTGACAGCGAAGAGCAAGTACGGGAGGATGGGTTTGTCCTTCCTCAACGCTGCGAAGGTTCACAGCGGTTTCGTGGGACGGCTTGCGTTGGAATTGGTAAACCTGAACAACACTCGCCAGTCTATAACCATCAAACGAGGCGACCCTCTAATGCACATCGAATACATTTCAAGGGAAGGGGAGCCCTCGCCCTATCGAGGAGATTACATGTTCCAATACATGAGCGACGATGAAGTCGCATTGTATACGGATGTGTTGAAGGAACACTTCAGGGGCCTATTTGATCCCGCTGATCTCGAGAAGATGGTGAAAGAAAGAGTTCGCGGCTAAGGCCTACCATCGTCCGAACTTGATATGCTTCTTCTTCCTGGCTCTGAACAATAGCTGCGTGACAATTGCCAGGATTATTGTTATTGCGACGATGCCCGCCATAATCAATTCTTTTTGACCTGTGCCGATGTCGAGAAGCACAATGTCTCCTTGAGCACGGGCTATCCCTGAAATGGAGACCTCTGCATCATACCCATACGTTGCGTACATATCTGTTGTTTGGTTCAAGCTTTGAAACCTAATCGTGAGGTCAAATCGTTGGGGAGGTGTGTAACGCCACGTTGTTGTATTGTTCG
>JAHFFU010000228.1 GCA_023247835.1 Candidatus Bathyarchaeota archaeon | reverse complement strand
GCCCACAGCTCCTCCTTCGTAGTCCAGCAAATCCTGTCGTCCTGAACAAACCAGACCTCACTATCGCTGGCGATAACATCAACCCCGTCGATCTTCCGTCGTAGGTCCAAAGGCGCTTACCCCATACTCGAGTTCTCTAAACAGAACAATTTAAGATTGTATACTGCAACCACAGTCAGCAAGAGGCTCAGAATAATTGCCTGCTATGACTGATTTTGAAACGGCCAAGCTATTTGTAGGCGATTCAAACGTTCGGAAATCGGTCGGGGACATAACCGAACTTAAACTTTCGATACAAGAGAAGGGGATTCTGCAACCACTCCTGGTGAGGCCGCTCAAGAACAGGTTCGAAATCGTTGTCGGATCTAGGCGCTACGAGGCCGCGAAAGCTCTTGGCCTGAGGAAGGTTCCAGTCATCATAAAGCCAATGAGCGATACGGAAGCACTTTCGCTTTCACTTGTAGAGAATATCCAAAGAAACGACCTTGAACTCGAAGAAGAAGCCGAAGGCGTCCTCAAGCTGATGAAACTTGACCCGAAACGGTTTGCAAACGCCAAGGCTGTGGCTAAGGTACTCGGGCGTTCTGAAAGCTCGATTCGCGAACTTCTCGAGGCATACGAGCTAACCTTCAAACTTAGAGAAAAAGGGATGAAAATCCATGCGGCCAGAGCCCCCTCGGACGAGCAAAGAAAACGCGCGGAAGCGATTCCTCTTAAGCATACTGAACTTGTTGCGCGTGCTTTGAAAACGGCTGAGGTAAGAAGACTTCCCAGTCGCGAATTAGACCGGAAGGTACCAGAGATCGTCAGGGCAATCGCTCCCCTCCGCGAGGAGGATGCGCGAAAAGTTGTGGACCGCTTCAAAATGTTCCCTGAGAAAACGGTTGAAGCAATTAAAGAAGAGGCACTGGCGAAACAGACTGGTGTCTCCATCAAAGTCTATTTCGCGCCTCGAACAGGGCGCGCACTCAGCCAAGCAGCTGAAGAACGCGATATCTCGGAAGAAGGGCTCGTCTCAATAGCAGTGGAAGAATGGCTCGTCTCAAAGGGATATCTGAAGTCCGTCTAATACTGACCTCGGGGGGCTGAGGCTAACTAAAGCGATGGAAGAATGTAGTTCGTAACAAAGTAAAGCAAAACGAAGTATACCATGAGCAGCCCGATCGAGATCAGTAAGTTTCTCTTCCACTGGGCGCCCCAAGCAATACCCAGCGGAAGCCCGAGCGAAAACCCAATGACGTGTGAGACATAGGCAACGTCGCTCTGAAGACCGTAGTAAACTGCCAAACCGTTGTAAAGAAAATATAGTATCGCAACCAACCCTACCGGCATCAGAAGAAGCCAGGACCACCTCAGAGGCTTCAACAACATCACAACGGCCGTTAGTGTGAATATTGCAGCGGAAGCGCCCACGAAGGTTGCGCCAGGTGGAAAGAAAGGCAGACTCAGCAGGAAACTAAGGATACCACCCAAGAAGAAAACAGTAAACATTCGTCGGCTGGAGCTCGTTACACTCTCCAATGTATTTCCGAAAACGTAAAGGAAAATCATGTTTCCCAGCAAATGGAGTAAGCTAGCGTGGAGGAAGATTGCTGTGACGAGCGTCCAGAGTCTTCCCTCTTGCATATTCTTAAGGCTGAAAACAAGGTTACGATCTACACTCGCCGGATCCAAAGTCCAAGCGTAAAGAGTCACCAGAATGCAGACCAGAATGAGTACGTTAGTGGCTCGCATGGCAGGGAACACGAATACAGCGATTCCTCATTCCATTACAGAAAAAGATAACCAAACGGCCTTCTCAGAAATCCTGCTGCTGATCCCAACGCTGAACGAAGAAGAAGCTATCGAAGGACTACTTGCTGAAGCACGCGGTTGCGGGTTCAAGAACATAATGGTGGTTGATGGCTTCAGCAAGGATCGGACTAGGGAAATCTCGGCAAAGGCAGGTTCCAGAGTCATTCTGCAGGATTTCGGGAAAGGCAAGGGTTGCGGAGTCCGTACTGGGATGAGAGAGTTCCTTCAGGCCGATGCCAATGTACTGTGCATCATAGATGGTGATGGAACCAACGACCCCTCCTTCTTGGCGAAAATGGTGGCAGTTGTAGAGAGCGGTGGAGCTGATGTGGTTCTCGGTTCACGAACCCGAGGGCCGAGAGAAGCTGAGGCGATGGATTTCATAAGCCTAGCCTCAAACCTTACCGTATCATTCCTACTCGGCGCCAAGTTCCGGCGATTCTTTACCGACGTCCAAACTGGGTACTGGGTATTCACCAGGAACGCGGTTAAGCGCGTCTACCCAAATATTCAATCAACTGGGTTCGAGATTGAGTTAGAACTCTTCGTCAGCATCCTCAAAGAAGGCCTGCGGGTGCGCGAAATTCCAGTAGGATTTCGTCGCCGCAAAGGAACGACAAAGTTCAGTTTCATGATGCGCATGAGGAACCTATACTACGCTTTCAAGTTTCTCGCATCATGATTGGCCTTTTGGTCTCAGACAGATCGTTCGATCGCTGTCGAATATAATCCCGCCCCTGCTACGATGAAGACCGCAGACACAACCAAGAGCTGGACCCAGCTGAACACGGTAACGGGCGGGGTTCCCATCAGGTATCCCCTTAGAATGTCGGAGACTGTACTAAGGGGGTTTGTTTGGGCGAAGATGATTAGGGGCCACTTGAGAGTTTGCTGGAGAACCGTTAACGGGTAGAAGACAGT
>JAHFFU010000227.1 GCA_023247835.1 Candidatus Bathyarchaeota archaeon | reverse complement strand
AACCTTGGCAGTCCTACCTCTATCTCGAACTCCTTAGCCATGGCCTCAGCTTGTGCGAACAGTTTTCTCATTTCATCTTTTTCAGGCTCGGGGGCACAGCGCAGAGACTCTGCGCGCGTGGAAATACCAACATCGAATGCGTATTGCATATCTGAGAAGCTGATGGCGTCAACCCCAGCGGCCCCGCACAGTTTGACCATGTCTCCCACTTGCCGATAGTTGCGCATCATGAGTATGGAGTTAACAACTACTCGGAGCTTCGAGCCCGCGCGATTTCTCGCATCGATCAGGTTCTTCATGTTGGTTGTTACTTTTTCTAGAGTCGTGCCGATCCTAATCGCTTTGAAGACTTCGGGATCGGAGCTGTCTATGGAAATATGAATAACGTCAAGGCCGGACTGGAGTACCTTTTCGATGTATGTCTCATTTAGCAGCGTTGCATTCGTTGTGACAACAGTGCGTACCTTCCTCTTCTTTGCGTATTCAATCATCCTGAAGAGGTCTTTGTGCATCAGCGGTTCTCCGAGCCCAGTGAGTTCCACTTCCTTGATGAAGGGCATCTTGTCAAATATGTTCGTGAACTCCTCGTACGACATTGCTTGATCTTTGAACTTTGGGTCGCCTCGAGGGCACATTGTACATTTGAGATTGCAGTAGCCTTCTACCGATATCTGAGCGTTGACCGGACCATATGGAACCTGGGTGGGAAGTTCTGTCCCGTTCACGATCCTAGAAATTCTGAAGACGACGCGGTTGTAGAGTTGGTGAATGTTCGAGTTTCTTACGATATGGTACCGAAGACGGAGCGTAGACAAGAATCCGTGTGGTGATGGTTTCGTATCTCAGTCGACCTCACGGCGCACTACTCGAGGCGTGGTGCTTATACCTTCCATCGAATTGGGTTGCTAATCGCTCCCGCAATTATTCGGGTTCATTACGTATGGCATATTTAAGGCTTGACACAGATTTCCCGACATTTTTGTTGGCGACGACACCGTTGATTCCGCGGCTCGCGTCTCAAACTTGCCAGAGTGTTAACCGCGAGCTTCTTCTGGTCAAACCCCGCTCTCGCATCAATCGCCTTTCACAGTATCCATTTCGCCGCTGACGTTCGGTTGAACGGCTTGTCCGTTAGCTGGTGCAGATAGCGAATTCGCGATGGCTGTATTTGTCCCAAAAGTTTTCATGGGGAACCTCAACTGTGGTCCGCAATTATGCGAACACATCACCTTTCTCTCCTTGCCTGTCCTGATTGTAGAGCTGATCTCGAATTGTGTGAATTGGTTGACAAACAAGGTGACAAAATCAAGAAAGGGACTCTTCGGTGCTCTAAGTGTGATGCTCAGTTCCCGGTAGTGAACTATGTTCCGCGTTTTGTCCCCGAGAAGAACTACGCTGATTCCTTCGGATTGCAATGGACTAGGCATGCTAGGACACAGTATGATAGCTATGCGGGTCTACCAATCTCAGAGGAGAGATTTTTCAACGAAACCAAATGGCCGCGAAAGATGCCAGGTCAAAAGGTATTGGAAGTGGGTTGCGGGTCTGGAAGATTCACCGCACATGCAGCCTCGACTGATGCCACTGTGGTCTCAATGGATTATAGTGCTGCGGTTGACGCGAACTACATGATCAACGGCGAGAAAGAAAACGTTTTGATCGTTCAGGCAGACGCTTATTCTATGCCGTTCAGGCAGGAGACTTTCGACAGGGTCTTCTCTTTCGGAGTTCTCCAACACACTCCGGATGTAAGGAAAGCGTTCAATTCATTGCTAGGCCCACTGAAATCAGGCGGGCGTATAGTAATTGATGTCTATGCAAGAAGAAAAGGACTGAAAGATAGGGTAGCGACAAAGTACTGGGTTAGACCTGTCACAAAGAGGCTTCCACACAGGTTCCTCTATTCACTTTGCAATAGCTATATTCACCTAATGTGGCCTTTAGCAAGAGTCATTCACCGCATCCCTCGAATTGGGCCAGGCCTAAACTGGCGTTTTCTCATTCCAGACTACATGGCATCATATGCTCTTCCTGACGAGATACTCCGAGAGTGGGCTATACTCGATTGCTTCGACATGTTATCGCCTGCATACGATAATCCTCAGACAATTGAAACAGTGGCCTTATGGTTCACCGAGGCGCGCTGCAGAGACGTTGAGATCAAGTACGGCTATAACGGAATCGAGGCTAGTGCATTCAAACGGTAGGGGTTAATTGAACGAAGACTGACGGTCATCATTGAGCTGACAATGCATCAATCTGGAGCTTAGGTTCGAGGGATCTGTCCAGCATGTAGATCCTATACCATATCTCGAACGCCAGCAGGTCCCATATGACTATGTAGTGCTTGATCAGATTCATCGACGCTTTATGTCTCAAAACTTCTTCCACGTACTCCTTCTTAACGTAGCCTTTCTTTACCGCATAACCATCAGGTAGGAGTTGGCTCGCGTATTCGGCGATGTCTTTTGAGAACTGTGGGCCTACGGTGCCGCCGAAACCATGCTTCTCTTTCCTCAAGACTCTGCTTGGCAAAATTCCTTCCATTGCTTTCCGGAATATGTACTTGCCACCTCCGTCCTTGTACTTCAGCCCGGCGGGAATCCTGCCTGCCAACTCAACCAATTCGTTGTCGAGCAAGGGAACACGTGCCTCTATCGAATTCGCCATGGACATAGTGTCCTCTACGTGAAGAAAGTAGTCGCACATTTTCACG
>JAHFFU010000039.1 GCA_023247835.1 Candidatus Bathyarchaeota archaeon | reverse complement strand
ATTTCCAGGTACAAGACCGATCTCAAACGAAGAACTGTTGGAACTACAGGTTGACGTGCTTATCCCCGCTGCTTTGGAGAACGTCATAACCTCGAAAAACTGCCACAACATCAAAGCGAAGATACAGTGCGAACTTGCCAACGGCCCTACCACGCCCGACTCTGACGAAGTCCTTTACAAGAACGGTATCTTAGTGTTACCTGACTTTCTTGCAAATGCAGGCGGCGTCACGGTTTCCTATTTTGAGCAGGTTCAGGGGACGTACAACTATTTCTGGACACTCGAGGACGTCCACAAGCAACTCGACGCACACATGACCAAAGCCTTCAAAGACGTTTACGAGATGTCTAAGAAAGAAAAGGCGCACATGAGAGCAGCGGCTTACATGGTAGCCGTCAAACGCGTCGCTGATGCCATGAAGCTACGTGGCTGGGTGTAAATTCCATCAATACCTTCAACTTCTTCTGGATTTCATCAACTTTCTTAGGCAGCGCACTGAGGGAAATTCAATGAGGATTCTCCACACCTGCCTTAACGTAGCCGACCTTGACAGGTCAATCGGGTTCTATACGCAACTAATGGGAATGAAATTCGTAAGCCGCCGAGATATCAAACAAAACAACGCCGAAATCGCCTTTGTGGAAGATGGGAGCGGCGGGGCCATCGAACTAACACGTTGGCGGGACAAGAAGACTTTGGCTGAGGGTGACAATTTCGATCACATAGCTTTCGCAGTCGGAGACGTCAAGGCTGCCGTAGACGAGCTTAAGGCGAAGGGAGTAACGATTGCAATGGAACCCTTTTCGCTTGGTGGGTCGTCGTCTAAGATCGCTTTCATTAAAGATCCTGACGGAAATTGGCTCGAATTAATCGAGCGCCCCAGTGCGGCGAAGTGACCTAAGTGGAATAACTTGCGCCCGTTGCCACAAGCGCCTTTGCGAAATGCCTGCAGAATACACGGCTACTCTTTGTACCGATAAGCTGCAGGGTTCACGAGGGAACCGCACCAGTTGCAGGCTTCCTGGTCGGTTAGAAACCCGCAATTCTCACAGACTTGAAGGCTCATGGGAAAGATAGTTTCTCTTCAGCTCAATTTAAAATTATGTTAACCAAAAAAATCATACATGAACGCGTCTAGGGCCATAAACTAACCCTGAGCGTAAAACTTGGCTTCGGTCTGGCGTAGGCCCTTTTGCGCGAAGGTCATGTAACCCGTATGTCCCACCATCATTGTTGCAGGTCTAGTCTTACCAGTGTCGGCCCTAATTTCGCGAATGAAACATTCCACGGTTTGAATATTCACGAATCCCACCTGCCCGAAAGCCTCTGTGGTCTTCTCGACTTGGTTGACCGTCGGGCTGAAGGAGGCTACTGGTGAGCCTCCTGACAGAGCCCTGTACAAATGCGGAATTAGCGCCCAAGGATCGCCTACGTCAATTATTGCTGCGTCGAAATCCGAACCTTCGACCCCCGCGCCAGCATCTGCATTATGAATCGTCACGTACTCAGAGACGGCGGCCCTCTTTAGGTTGCGTTCGGCGATTTCAGCGAATTCACGCCGGGCCTCATAGGTGTGAACATGACCATTGGGCCTAACTGCCATAGCTGCTGCGAGCGTCATGGCTCCACTACCTGTCCCAATCTCCAAGACATTACATCCAGAGGACAGGGCAAGTTTGAGAATGATAAGGCCGATGTCTTTCGGGTACATGATCTGAGTTCGTCGAGCGCTGTGCATAATGAGGTCATACGTTGTAGGTCTCAGAGCCCAGAAAGCATAGCCGAGCGAGCTCTTCACCTCGCTTCCGAACGGCAGCCCGACAAGATCAGCCAACGGAATGTACCCCTTATGAGTGTGAAATTGCCTAGCTTTTTCGATGCGCAGCAGCCATTGACGCCTTACGTCGAAGTGAAGAAGGACCAATGAGCCTTCCGCGATCACGCCATCCAAATGCCAGAGCTCAGCCCCATGCCGACAATTCTTGAAACTTCTTCGCCAACCTCTTTCCTGGCCGAACGGGTACGAAGCCCACACGAAATGTTGTAGGATCGCCGTCCCAGGTAATGGTTACGCTTACGAATAGGGTGCGGATGAAGGTAGGAAACACGAAAACGACAGTTGCGAAAAGTGCGACTGCGCTCACAGTCCCTGCGTTTTTTGGCGCAAGGTCGACTAGAAACCAGAGCTTGTTGTACCTGATTACTATAGTCATAGCTGCGGCCAATATAGTCAGGGTCGCGAAGGGAATTACACTCTTACGCTCAATCACAACCGCGTGCAATCGTTTGAGGGGAAGTTGATAGGATTTGGAAACTCCCCATTTGCTGTTAATGACCATTCTGTCACGGTAGAGGCTGACGGAACCAGTCACCCCGCTGCAATTGAATGCTTCCTCGACTGCGGGCAAGGATTGTGTCCTCGATGCTCTCTGACGGCTTAGCCGTTTACGCAGGCTCGTTAGATAAGGTATTGAAGGATTCTGTTTAAGTCATCATCCTCGACAATGAAGTCGGCTTCGCGCCTTGCAACTTCATCCTTTGGTTTGAAGGCGATTCTCAAGCACTCAGTATGAGGTAGATCAAAGGCTTGGTCGCCCACGAGGGCGACTTCGTTTAGGGGCATCTTGAGTTGGGCAGCAATTTGCTCTATGATTTCCTTCTTGTTGTTAACGGCAACCTTTACCGTAATCCCTCCCGTCAACCGGCCGTCGTTGGTCTCAAGTTCATTTGAAAGTGTCACGTCAGCCCCGAGATCCCCTGCAACTTTATTCGCTAAGAGTGACAGGCCGGCACTCACAATGGCAGTCTTTACTTTCCGCCGTTTTAGTTCGTCAAAGACTTCCCTTGCTCCTTTAGTATACGGTATCTGCTCAAGCAATTTCGTAACTTGCGAAAGCGGCGTTCCCGCCCAGTACCCCGCGTCAGTTTCAGCCCATTGCTTGTAAGATATTTCGCCGCGCCTGTACTTGAGGGCCGCAATCTTGCCGCGGTCCCACGTACCGAAGGCGTCGTGCATGTACCGCCACAGGCTCTCCACGGGCGTTAGAGTTCCGTCTAAGTCGAAGACGACTAACCGAATAGAGCGGTTCAACCTGTCCGGCTGGCCTCGTGAAGTGTCTTCGATATATCGAGAATGATCGGCGCCGGCGTCCAGAAAGAGAATGCCTTTGCATACCTCACGCCAGCCGCCTGTTTCAGTTCTGCTGCGTGACCTTTGCGCAAGTATCCTCCCGCAAATGCTTCAATGATCGCGGTTAAGCCTCGAGTTGGGGTTGGACTGGCACTGTAATGTCCAGTGTAGAAGAGCAACTCGGCTATGTCCCATGCATAATCTCCACGCTTGCGTGCTTGCTCAAGGTCCACCGTGAAGATTTCCCCGTCCCTTGCTACAAAGTTCTCCGGCTTGGCATCTCCTACTGAGACGCCGACGCTGTGTATTCGGGCCAAGGTCTCCCCTAGGGATGCAGCGAGTGTATATTGTGAATCGGTCAACGTGCTTTGATTGACGGTTTGTGTCATGAAATCGTTCAATCCAGTACCCGGCACGTATTTCTCGACTAAAATTCGTTGCTTCAGGTTCACATGAATTACATGTGGAACACTCAATCCCTTCTTGGCCAAATAGCGATTGATTCCATATTCGTTGGTCATCCTGGCCTTTCCTGATACTGCGAAAACTTTGCTGCCGAAGGAAACCAGGTTTAGAGTGAACCACTTGAAGCCATGCCAGTCTGTGAACTTCTTTGCGACGAATTGTTCCTTTCCTGCTGTCACTAGGAAAACTTCGTTTAGAACTCCTGCAAGCGGTGAAATCGTTATGGGACGGCCGGGTCGCAGCTTTGCAACGATGTCCTCCAGCGAAGCTCGCTCGTTGAAGGAAGCGAAGCCCTCTGAGGTTCGGAGGAAAAGGTAATCTTTCGGGTTCTCAGGCTTCCTCCCAGCTAGTGCCGGATCCAACCCAAGCCTCAGGGGCCCGCTGAGCTCACGGGCGAGAAGATCCAAGCTAAGGTAAATCGCACGTCCCTTTGTAAGGTAGGAGTAGAAGGCCCTTTGGCTCTGTCGGAGTATGTTGACTGCCTGTTCTGAAGCTCTGTCCTTCAGCCATTTGTCGATAGCACTGTCTTGGAAGGTGACGTAGTCACCATCAAGCTCAACTTCATCACCCTTCATCGCTGAAATCGCTGTTTTGAAGGATTCGCGCAGGATTGAGATGTTCTGCTGGCGAACCGAAGGTTCCAGAAACCGCAAATAATCGGCCATGCTTGGAATGAAGGCACGTGCTTGCTTCCTCATTCGCGACATGCCGAAGAACTCTGGCTTAGCAACTAAACCCCGGCACATCTCACCGTACTCTAGCACAAGGTCCCGGGTTTCCTCTCTTACGACACGTGCCCTGACTTGGCTGCTGAGTGTTTCCAAGTATTCGCCGTTTGCTAGGGAACGGTAGGGGTAAAGGAACTTCTCGGTGAGGGAATCACCGAGCGTTCCCCGCATCACGTCCGACTCCAACAGATTTCGATCTGCGATTAGAAACCGGATCTCATATCCCTCGATGACCCTTAGATGAGCCCGCAATCCGTTTGCGTAGCCTTCGCATACAACCAGAACGTCCAGACCTTTGTATGAACCAAGTCTGGCGTAAACGGCGGGGCCATATTCGCATATCGCAACCCGTTGAGCCGACGGAGCTAGCTCGTCCATTTTGCCCGAGACGATTTCGCTTAGCTCCGTTATCATGGTCATCCGAAACACAGCCTGAGGGAGTTTTGCTGAATCGAAGTTTACTCCTGAAGTTAAGGAAACCTATTTGGCGAAATATACTCTTTGAAGGAGCCCCAGTAGCCCTGTCCCATGGAGCCATACATCTTTTGCAAGGCGTCTGATTGGAGTCCTGTTTCCCTTCTTCTCGGCCCAGCAGACTGGAATCTCCTTTACCTTAAACCCCAATTTCGTAGCTAGAACAATTATTTCAGTGTCCCAGAACCAAGAGTCGCTCTTGGCTTCCACGGCTAAGCGCTCGACGAGCTTCCGTGAAAGGGACTTGAATCCGCACTGATGATCATGAACTCCCGTCCGGAAGAGTATCCGTACCCACCAGTTGTATAGGACTGATGCGGTTTTCCGAAGCCAGGGCCTAGTGGTCGCCGAAGCTCGAAGATACCTTGATCCAGTAACCAGGTCAAAGTCTCTTTGTTCCTCTATCAGGTTCTTGTAGGCGTCAAGCTTGATGAGGTCTGTCGCTAAATCAGCGTCTATGTAGACATACACATCTCCTTGCACTTTCTTCCAGGCCTCTCTCAATGCCTTTCCCCTACCCAACCTTCGATCGTTCTGAAAGTAGACGATGTTTTGGTACTTGCTTCTGAGTCGCTCAACTATGTCTGAAGAGTTTGAACCGTCTTCGGCAATTAGGAGCGTGAAGTCATTTGCAATGGCCTTTGTGACCTGTTCGAGGGCCTCGGAGGTTTTTTCGAGGAATTGCGCGTCCTTGTAGACGGGGAGCGTAACAATGAGCCGTAAAGGTGGATTCTGCAATTTTAGCCTCAGCTTCCGGCGCGTGGCTGCAGGTTCGGATGCACTAGGCCAGAAGCTCCCTTGCGGCCCTACGCATTGCTCCTTCGCTACCCAGTTTGGGGGTCCAACCTAACTTTTGCAGCTTTTCGATTGAAAGATGCATAAGCTTGACGTCACCAAACCAGCCCCGTCCACCGTCAACGCCTCCCGTAAAGTTCATTTTCACCCCGCGAAGCCCCATCTCCTCCGCCGCTATCTCGGCAATCCGCATTACACTAATTTGGTCCGAGGAGCTCAGGTTGTAAAGGTCAACGTGCTGTTGCGAGGTGAGTAAGTGATCTTTGGCGAGCAGGGTCGCGTTGACGCAGTCTTCAATGTGGACGTAGGACTTCTTCTGGGTCCCGTCACCCAAAATCTCCAGCGCCTTGGGATCTGCTCTTAGTTTTCTAATGAAATCCACTAGCACTCCGTGTCGTGCTCGTGAACCTACGCAGTTGCCCAAGCGCAAGATCAGGGCACGCATCCCATGTGTGTATGCGTAGGAACTGAGCAGGACCTCACAGCCTAGCTTAGAAGCACCGTACGTGGAAATTGGTAGAAGCGGCCCATAGTCCTCCGGTGTGGGCTGCTGGGATGCTTCTCCGTACACTGTCGACGTGGAAGCGAACACGATATTCTTCGTTGCCGGACTCCTCCGCAATGCCTCAAGCAGCTTGAAGGTCGCAACAAGATTCTCTTGAAAATGCAAGGAAGGTTCAACTTCGCCTACGCGTACCTCGGGGTTTGCGGCAAAATGATAGACCAACCTCACTCCGTCCAATGCTTCCTTCCATCCTTCGAAGCTTTTCAGGTCCCCTCTGACGAACTTGAACTTAGGCTTCTCGAGCGACTGCCGCAGATTATCCAGGCGACCACTACTAAGATTATCAAGAACAACGACGTCGTCACCATGATCCATCAAAGCGTCAACAAGATGGCTCCCGATGAAACCGGCCCCACCAGTCACGAGAACTTTCATGAATGTTCGCCGAGCCCGTGATACAGCTAATCATATTACGGTTGGAATTAAATCGATAAAGGTAGAAGGCAGCCCTAATCACCATTGTGGCTAGAAGATCGATGCAGGCTCGAACCCGCACAAAACTGGTCTCTGTAGTCCTCTCAACTTACAACGAGCGTGAAAACTTGTCTAATTTGGTTCCAATTATTGAAAGCATCTTGAAACGAAACAAGATCAGAGCCGAAATCATTGTTGTGGATGATAATTCGCCCGATGGAACTTCTGATTTAGTAAGAGTACTCGCTAAGAAATATGGCAATGTTCGACTTCTTTGGCGCCCCGCAAAGATGGGACCGGGTTCCGCACACGCCGACGGATACAAATTTGCTAAGGGAGGCATCATAGTTGGGATGGATGCTGACTTCTCTCACAGCCCCTATGACATCCCCCGATTCGTGGCTAAGATCAATGATGGGTACGACTTGGTAGTGGGCTCCCGCTACATTAAGGGTGGCCAATACGAGGTGAAATCCTTCCAATCCTTGAAGAAGAACATAGCCAGCAGACTGGGAAACGTCCTCATTTTCCTACTCTCAAGGGTGCCGGTACACGACTTCACGACTGCGTTACGCGCTTTCCGACGAGAGGTCGCACAGGAGGTTGAAACAGAGTCGAAAGGAAATTCGTTCTTCATGGAATTTGTCGTCAAGGCTTGCTGGAAGGGATACAGAACGACTGAGATTCCAATTGTATTCAGGGACCGGGTGATTGGAAAGTCAAAATTGAGCCTGGGTAGGCAGTCATTAAGGATGCTTGCAGACTTGGCTAAACTCAGTTCTAAACCTAAGCTTTGATCACAGGCTCAAGCATACCGGACATGAGATCAGCTAAAAACGAGCCGAGCTTCAATAAAGGCGCGGCCAACATGGCGGCAATGCGTTTCAGTGGTTTCTGTAGCTTCGGGTTAAAGCACACGAAATACCCCGCCAGGAATATGAGTTGCCGCAAGGCCGCTGACATGTTGATGAGACCGAATGGGGTCAGCTGGTCGGTGAGGTATCTTGGAAACTCTGGGTGGCTTCCTCCTATGAAATAAAACAGGATTATGAACGAGTTCAGGACGTCCGCAATCCTGTAGAAGAGGAAGTTGAAGTTGGGAGCCAAAACTACTACGGGGAAAAGCTGGATAAACATCTGGGGATCGAACAGGTAAATTGCTCCGTACCACGCGAACCAAGAGAGAAGGATCTTCTCTAGCGGCGTCCTTTTACTGACTATTGCTCTTAAGATCAGGTAACCGATAATTGCGAAGCTCAGTATCTGCCCTGCCCTAGCCCCTGAAACTATGTCCCCCAGGCCTGCGAGGCTT
>JAHFFU010000038.1 GCA_023247835.1 Candidatus Bathyarchaeota archaeon | reverse complement strand
GTTCTGTAGAGCTCTTCATCCGATGTCAGCAAGATAAGGGAATCACGTTTGGCGATTGAGAGCAGGTCTTGGTCGGAACTATCGTTCATGTAAACGGCTTCGTAGCCGAGCATACGAAGCCATCTAGTCAACTTCCCTAGCATGCCGTCTAAGAGGAAACGCATGCCCTATCGCTCTTGGTGACTCTTCCCACAGCCGGCCCCACGATCCTTCCCCTTTCCGCAACCACTGTCCCATTCACAATCGTGTACGCAGCTGTCCCGACGCATTGGTAGCCCTTGAACGGTGAGTATTTCGCCTTACTCTGGAAGGCCTCTGGTCTAATTCGTATCCTAGCCTTTGGGTCAACAAGTATGATGTCTGCATCGTAACCTTCCGTTAGGGCACCCTTTCGTGGCAGGTGAAAGAGCTTTGCCGGAAGCGTTGCCGTAGCCTCGACTAATCGTCGCAGCGATAGTTTTCCCCTTGAGACCTGCGTGAACATTACGGGAAGGGATGTCTCTAGCCCTGGTACTCCTGGGGCTGCGTTCCAGGCGTTTTCGGTCGTTTTTTCCTCTAGGGTGTGTGGGGCGTGGTCGCTGGCGAGTATGTCCACCTGCCCTTTTGTGAATAACCTCCACAGGCCATTTCTGTATGCTTCGGTTCTGATGGGGGGGACACAGGTCGCTAAGGTCTTCTGCGTTCGGAAGACGGCTCGATTAAGGAGTAGGTGGTGGGGCGTGGCTTCACATGACGCGTTCGGCGTTATTCGAACTAGCTTCACTGCTTCGGGAACAGTGATGTGGCAGATGTGAAGCCGTAAGCCCAGTTTGTTGCCCAGCCCTAGAATTTTGCGGACTGCTGATAACTCTATTCGGGGGGAATGTGCCCTGAGGAAATCTGTGATCGATGTCTTGCCTCGGGTTATGCTCTCTTGCTGGGACTTTCTGATGCTGTCTCCATCCTCGCAGTGAACAGCAACTATTGCATTAGACTGTTTTGCGGCCTGAAGCGCTTTCATCAAGTCGTTTTGGTTGTTGGAGTCGAATGTTACAAGGGCTTCGTTTAGGTATAACTTGAATGCGATTGCGCCTTGCTGAGCCATTCGTTTCAGTTCGTTCGGGTCATCAACCAGCGCGGCCTGAAATGCTACGTTTGAGAACAGCCTTCCTTCCGCCTTCGACATCTTATCTGCCAAATTTGTGCTGCTGATCGTGGGTGGGCGTGAATTCGGCATATCGAACACTGTGGTAAATCCCCCGACTGCCGCGGCCTGAGTGCCTGTTTCGAATGTTTCCTTGTATGCGAGCTCCAAGTCGCGAAGGTGAACGTGGGCGTCGATCATTCCGGGCAGGGCGATTAGGCTGCTTGCATCTATTTTCGAGTCAGGGGTCGAAGTTGGCCGAAGTTTGGAGACGCTCTTGATCACGCCATCTTCCAAGGATATGTTAGCGGTCGTTAGCTCCTCGCCGACGAGTATCTTGGCTGATTCTATCAGTATTGATGCCATGTACCCGTCGCACCGCCTGCTGACTATTCATTTGTGCCAGCAGGTTAAGGTCGTTGGTTATACTTCTTCAGGTTCTTCTAGGTCGGATACGCAGTCGTCACATAGGAACTGTCCGTCGTGTGATTTCAATTCGTCAGCCCATGAGCCGCACGTGTCACAATACCCCGAGGGCTGGGCGCTCTCTTTGATCTTTTGTATAGGCGCTATCTGGGATTTCTCCGCCATAACGTCAATCAAAGCCGGCGTTATGTCCACGATATCGTTGCTGGTTATGATCCCCTCCAATTTTCCGCCTTGAAATACGACTAAGCGCCTAATCTTCATCTCTCGCATTTTCCTAGCGGCGTCTGTGACATTCACCGCTGCGTCTATCGCTTCGGGCGGTTTCGTCATGGATTTCCCAGCTTTCACTTTACTTGGTAGCAAATCCAATGCTGCAACTCTTCGCACAACATCCCGCTCAGTCATGAGGCCGAGCGGCTTTCCCGACTTATCCACAACCACGACGCAACCGATTTCGTGTTTCTTCATCAGCTTCGTGGCTGTGAGGACGGTGTCCGTGTCTTTAATCGTGATAACAGGGCTTGACATAACGTCCTCTACTCTGACGTCAGGCGTAGCTGATCTCGTTGCCAATCGCAACCCCGTTTGGACTCTTTTCTGAAGCCTTAAGGACTTTGCGGGGCGCTACCGCCAACTGCCTGTTGCTTACGGGGAAGTGTTATCTAGCAACTGAAGGTATCTTGCGCCGAATCCTTAGGCAGCTAGGAATGGAAGATTGTTGAACGCGGCTCAAACTCAAACTCCAAGCCAAGGACGATTTAGACCGTCGTCAGTGGTTTACTGGTTCCGTGTCTTTGTGGCGTTTGTCGCAGGATTTACCAACCAGTTCCTGCACGTGGACGAGGCGAGTTTCGGTGATTTTGCAGTATTCGTCGGCATCGGCTTGGGTGTGTTTTTCTATTTGATTTCCATATTGATTGTGCGTTACTGGCTGCGTTACGGCGAGGCCGAGCTGAAGGGAAAGAATCGGTACATAACGTTGGGTGGAGGTAGTTTCATAGTTCTCTGGATTACGGTGTCGGTGCTTCTCTACACCGTGTTCCGTTAACTGCGCCCTACTTCGCCTTTTGGGGGTTTGAGGGTTCGCGTTGTGGTCCTTCTCGTTCGAGCTTCCTCAAGTAGCTCTCGACGGCTTCAAAGTAGCCGCGGTCGTAGTCGGAATGTAGCACGTTCGTGCCGTGCTGTGCGAATTCCTTTCTTAGCGTCTTCAGTTTGGTGGGGATCATTTCGATTTTTGATAGGTACAGGTACTTGTCATCGGTGGATTTAGCAGTCAGCAGCAGGCCTTCAAGTGCCTTAAGGTAGCCTTTCGCTGATTCGGTTGCGGGGATTTTAGTCCGTATAGCGTCTAGTTCTTTTTCTGCGTCGGAAATTCTTCTCTCGATGATTCTTTTAAAGAACCCTTCGGTGTTGATGTCTAGGCCGGCTTGTGGTGTTTCAACGTCGCCGCTTGACCTCGTCTTCTTCGGTGATATCTTTGACACCTTCCTCAGTTATCTTGAATATGCGTTCCCCTTCCGGTAGGTAGGGGCTGGAGATGAGCTTGCAAATTCTAACCGGACCACTGGCTGTGCGCCTCAGGAATATCCTGGTATGGGTAGTGTGGGATACTATATGTCCTCCGACTGCCTCCACAGACATAGCGAAGAACGCGTCAGGCCTGGACATCACTTGATTCGTGACGACTGCGCACGCATTGAAGGCACGGGAAAGCCTAACGAGCCGGTGCAGGTGGCTGTTAAGCTTCTGCTGCCGCTCAGCAAGCATCTCACGCCCAAGATATTCGCTTCGAAAATGGGCGGTCAGGGAGTCGACGATTATCAGCTTCACTTTGTTTTCCTGAATGACCTTATCCGCCTTCTCAAGAATGAGGATCTGATGGTCAGAGGTAAAGGCTTCTGAGTAGATGATGTTCTTCGCTGTCTCGGTTGGATCTAACCCTATTGCCTTTGCCATGCGGACTATCCATTCAGGGCGGAACGTGTTCTCTGTGTCAATATACAGCGCCGCTCCGTTAAGGCCACCTTTTTCTTCAGGAAGTTGGACGTTTACTGCGAGTTGATGGCAGAGGATGCTCTTACCGACCCCATATTCTCCGTAGAATTCGGTTATTGTTTGAGTTTCGAGTCCTCCAGCCAGCAGTTCATCAAGTTGTTTGCTTGCAGTCGTGAGTCGCCTCACATTCTGCCTCATCTTAATGAGCTCGTCAGCTCGAACAAAACTAAGAGCCAGGCTGTCCCTGGCTTCCGCAATTACTTTACCGGCCTGTTTTTCTCCGACTCCAGCTTCGGTCAGTTCCTTGATGGTGGCCGTCGCCAAGGATTCAACTGTGTGAAAACCCATCTCTCTAAGTTTTTCAGCCGTTGCGGGGCCGACGCCTGGAATGTCTTCAATGAGCTCGTATTTCTTTTGCTTTTCAACGGTCGGTTCAGCTTTTTCTTCAACCGAGTCTTCTTCGTCTTCCTCAGTTTCTTCAGTTTTCTCTTTCAAGACTTGGGTCGACGCCAACAATAACACCCTGCTTATTTCAACATTGGCTAGCCCTTTTACTGCCCTAGTTCGATATAACGGAGAGAGGTGAGTGAATGAATTTATTTAATGCCAACAGGGTGGAGTCGGGGTATACTAGATTGCTCACCTGCTCGCCATGCTTAGAGTTCCCAGTTGGGACTACGTCTCGTCTTAGTAAACAGCCTGAGGCTTACACAGAACTAGGACTCCGTAGTCAAACCAGGAATTGGATGTGTTTTTCATACTAACAAAAAGCTATGGGGCTGTGGATTTGTTCGGTTTTCGTTTTATGTTCGGGTATCTTGTTTTTACCGGTTGGGCGTTCTGCTTGGTTGGGGGGTTTAGTTCTGGCGTGGTCTCATCGGTAATAACAAGTATCGTTGGTGCCGGGAGCGGGGAATAAGCAAGTATTGTCTGTTCCGGTGATTGCTACTCGGGTTGCTCTGGGTAGCGCCATCGCTGAGAGGAAGGGGAAATCCTTCGCCAAGGTTGCCGCTGCGAGACGATTGTTGATGTGCTGTTATTCGGTTCTGCGAAACCGTCAGGCCTACCATGATCCAGCAGGCACCTATGAAGCTCCATGATCAAGCAGAATTGAGATGGCTCCGTCCGCACACACTGCGTCCTGGTACGCGTTTTTCGTGATTGGAGCCGCTTGGTTGCGCAAGCATAATGCCCTCGTCATGGGCGAATAGGGTGTGTGCGCATCATCAGGCTTAACTCGCAGTCTGGTGTTGTTGATGTAACAGATTTCTCATAGGTGTGTGTGGGTCTAATGGTGCGCTTCAGATTTTCGTGTGTGTGGGGACGCTGGTGCGGGCGGTCAAATTTGAACCATAGTTTTCGTGTGTGTGCACGATTAATGGCTCGCACACAACTAACATGCAGGTAACTGGAAAGAGAATCAAATTATACGAGAAAATGAGTGATTAGTGGAACAAGATGCTTGGATCGATGTTCAGAGAGCCTGTGCATAGCACAGGTAAGATGGAACATGTGCTTCGTTTCGAAGAACTGACAATTTACCCGTAGCTGGGTGGTCGAGGGCTAGAGCTATACACCTGTTCAGGCTATGATTGATAGAGGAGTCGAAATTCTCCGTTGGTTAGTACAGGGGTGGAGGCTCTAGATTCTCTTCTGGTGAGCGGCCTCCCCGAGCGCTCGGCCATCCTGATCGTGGGCCCGCCCGGTGTAGGTAAGGAAGCAATCTGCTACTGGTTTCTCTCCTCGTCTCTCGGGCAGGGCGATGCTGCGGTCTTCGTCTCCCGGCGTTCGGTTCCTGAGGTGTTCGAGGATGCTAGAGGGTTCGGCGTAACGTTAGAGGGGTTCGTAAATTTTGCGGATTGCAGTGGCACGCCACCGGCCTCTAATGCGGTTGGATGTGACCTGCGCGACTTGACACATCTCTCGGTATCGATGAAGAAGCTTGTGGCAGCGCAGGCGAGCCGCAGAATTCGGATAGTCACCGACATCCTTTCGCCACTCTTGCTCCTTAAACCGCTGGATGTCGTCTACCGGTTCTTCGGTTCGCTGTTGCTTGAATTCAAGAAGTACGATAGCGTGACGCTCGCGACTTTGGAGGAGGGAATGCATGCTGCCCGGGAGGTGGTGGCGTTTGAGCAGCTCTTCGACGGTGTCGTCGAGATGCGGCTCTACGAGGAAGGGGGACCCGGCTATGAGGTGCCTCTACTCCGAGTCAAGAAGATGCGTGGGTTGGGTTTCCGCTCAGGCTTCTTCCACATCCAATTCACACCCGCAACTAAGATGGAACTCAAGCCATTCACTCCAGCTGAGGAAACCCTTAGACTAACCCCTCAAGTCCTAACCTAAAGGAGGAAAATCATTAAAGCTAGCACAGAACTGTGAAGCTGTTGAAGGGCTTCTTTACTTGGGCGAGTATGAGGATACACTAAAAGAAATCGAACAAACCTTCGGCTTGGTTCCAGGCTTCATGAAGGGCATTCCGCCGGAGCAGCTCGTCGTGGAATGGCCGATCATGAAGAAGTACGTACTCGGCCAATCAAAAGTCCCAGAGAAATACCGAGAATTCATTGGTCTAAGTACAGCGGCGACTATGAAGTGTCCCTACTGCCAACTATTCCACCTTAGCGCAGCAAAACTGAGAGGCGCAACAGATGAAGAGCTAGCTGAAGTCGCCTACCTCTCAAGCTTCACCGCCCGTTGGAGCAACATGATCCACGCCCAACATTATGACTACGCCAAGTTCCGACTAGAGATGGAGCAGATAGTTGCGCACTTAACGAAACTCATGAAAAAGAACCAGGGCGCTAGTCATTAGGCTTCTTCCCCTAAAGAACAGGTTCAGTTTCAGGCCTCTTTTCGTGTGTGTGCGCACCACTAGCCCCACACACACGAAAGAAGACCCCTGAACCTATTCTCTGAATCTCTTGAGCACCTGATGAAGATCAAACTCGTTTCCATCCGGGTCAGTGAAGGTAGCTGCATAAACGAACTGCAATTCCGCGGGCCGGAAGTCAATCTTCCTTGGACCCCTTTTCACCTTCCCACCATATTTCTTCACTCTTGCTATAGTCTTCCGGAGGTCCTTGATGTCGAAATGCAGAGCTAAGGGTTCGCATATTTTCATAGGTAGGCCGTCATATCCGCCGTGTAATGCCAGACGAGCTTCGCCGATTTGAAATTCGGCCCAAGGAGGATGCTGCTTTCCACTGTAGAGCCTCACCAGCTTGAGACCGAACACCTTTTGGTAGAACTGGAGGCACTCATCAAATCGACGCACGAAGATCAATACCGGTGTCAGCTTCGGCATGTTTCGCCACTCGGAAACGTATCCTGTCGACGTAGTTTTTTGGCTTTCTGTGCGTGTGCCCACCACCACGCTCCACACTCATGAGATCTACGTGTCACTTATCAATGCCAGATGTTGAAGCAACGAATTGAGACAAGAGGAGTTTGCACATGGTTCTTTCAGTGAAGGTCGATCCTCAGCTGTCTGAAGCAGCAGAGATCCTTGAGAAAGCTTTCAGAGCAAGAAGCTTTGCACTCGTAATAGGTAACTGCAAAGTCGACTATGAAGGGCGGGCATCGTCGACGTTGGGATGGGGAGAAAGAATTGCAATGGTAAAGCAAGACGGTTCAGTATTAGTTCACAGGCCCATGGGATACGAACCCGTCAATTGGCAACCACCAAAATGCGTCGTCAAAGTCGAACTCAACGACTCCGGCCTAGTGGTCAGCGCATCACGTTCCCAACCGAGGGAGAATGTTTCCATAGAATTCCAACAAATCCGCTTGACAGCAACAGGGAGCCTTGCTGACTCTGGCGAATTCGCGCTTCACGTCACCGAGGAGCAGATGAAACAGGCGATCCTGACTGCGCCTGACCTTGTTGAAACTGGTTTGAAGCCATTGCAGCAGGAGAAGAGTCTGGGTGAAGCTGGTTTTACAGATATTTTCGCAGAGGACAAGAATGGGGGGCTCGTTGTCGTGGAAATCAAGAGGAACCCGGCGACGAAGGATGCAGTCATGCAACTTGAAAGGTACCTCGACACTCTCAGAAAAAAGGTCAACAGGCCCCTTAGGGGTATCGTAGTGGCCCCTGAACTTCGCAAGGGCGCGCAGCCCCTATTGGATAGCCTAAAGCTTGAGTATGTTAGGCTCGCACCGGAGAAATGCTTCGGCGTGCTGAAAAGCCGCAGAGACATGAAACTAAGCCACTTCATGACCTGAGAGGAAGCTAAGTGTTAGACACGTGTCCACGCCGATTACTTGGGCTTGGGGCAAGCTTATTTAGAGTAAAGGAGAAAGTGGCGCAGCAATTCAGTGATGCACGTGGAGCCTTCCAGGAAACCTCTCAACTTGATCGTGAAGAAACTGAAC
>JAHFFU010000226.1 GCA_023247835.1 Candidatus Bathyarchaeota archaeon | reverse complement strand
ACCTGAGAACTGCAGTGACGTGAAACGGTGGCTCAAGTGAGTTCTGAGAAAACTAAGACGAAGATCGTTTGCACAATCGGGCCTTCAACATCCTCCAAGAGAATGCTGGGTCAGCTGATAAAGGCCGGTATGAACGTTGCCAGGTTGAATTTGTCGCACGGCACGCTCGATGAGCATGCTGCCCGAATTAGCATGATTCGCGCCGTCGCAAGAGAGATGCGAACGCCGACTGGAATTTTGCTTGATCTGCCGGGCCCAAAGATTAGAGTGGGCAGAATCTACCCCGAACCTGTGGAACTTCGGGAAGGGACTCAACTCATTCTCACGGCGCGCCGAATTGTAGGAAACCAGAGAATCGTCTCTGTGACTCACCCGTCCGTTCTTAAGGAACTCCGCAAAGGCGACCGGGTTTTCCTTGAGGACGGTACTGTCCGCCTCGCCGTTCTCGAGACAAGGAAAGATAAAGTAGTATGCCGCGTGGCAAGGGGAGGCCACATATCCTCGGGCAAGGGAGTGAACTTGCCCGGCAAGAAACTGAAGCTCGGCGCGCTGACCACGAAGGATCTTGCCCTTCTCAGATTCGCCATACAAAATGGGGCAGATTTTGTCGGCCTATCTTTCGTAACAACGGGAAACGAAATTGTAAGAGCCAAACGACTTCTGGAAAAGGCGGGATCTCACGCGTGGATTATTGCAAAGATCGAAAAACGCCAAGCGGTTGAAAACTTCGGCGAGATTGTACGGAAAGCAAATGGAGTCATGGTAGCTAGAGGGGACTTGGGAGTCGAAATGGAACTGGAGGACATCCCTATCCTTCAGAAAAAAATAATTGAAAAGGCAAATGCCGCAGGAAAACCGGTGATCACAGCCACTCAAATGCTCGAGTCCATGGTCAGCAACCCGACGCCAACACGGGCAGAAATCACTGATATCGCGAACGCCATAATTGACGGAACCGATGCCGTCATGCTCTCCGAGGAAACTGCTGTAGGCAGGTACCCGGTTGAAGCTGTGAGCGTCATGAAGAGAGTGGCCTCGGCCACCGAGAAGAATCTGCCATACGGTACGCTTCTCGACACGAGACGCGCACTCCTAAAGCGGATCGTACAGGATTCAATAAGTTTCTCCGCCTGCCAAGTTGCCTATGAACTAGGTGCAGGATGCATAGTGGCTCATACTAGGACTGGTGTGACTGCGCATAGGGTTTCGAAGTTTCGATCGCCAGTTCCTATCATCGCTCTGACCTACAAATTCCCAGTCATGAACCGGCTTTCTTTGCTCTGGGGGGTGTACCCCTACCGTGTCAAGAAGCTGTCAACTACGGCAGAGATTTTCGGCGCTGCGAAGGTCGCGGCGCGGAATAGCAAGATCGTTAGCCCCGGCGGCAAAATTGTTGTCGTGTGCGGAGACCCTTCCACGCCCAGTGGAACGACAGACCTGCTCCGAGTGCAAACAGTCTAACAACGGTGCAACTATCTGAGTGCGAGAAGATCATCGCCGGACCCGTAGAGCCGATTGATCGAGAAAGCGGAATGTGTGAATATGAAGCCATTGTTGAAACGGATGATTGCTGGGTTGCTTCTGTTTCTAATATTTACTGGCTCTCTGTATTATCTGGCGCCCGATACGTAATACGCGAAGATAAGGAAGGCTTTCACATCTTCCTGCGACATGGGATTTCTCAGAAATGGTCCGTCTTCCTTGGAGAGGGCTGCTTGGAGTATTTAGAAGGGATCCGGCTGCGGGCCTCCTACGAGGTAACCAATAGTGCTGTGAGGCTTACAGTTCTGCGTAAGAAGCTGAATAGTTCTTAACAGTGTCATAATCGAGGCCTCAGCAAAATCCTACTAGGAAAAAGCAGAGATGGATTCCAATTCAAGCAGAAGCCTCAGGGCTTTGGAGTGGTAGCGTTGACTCTGGGCAAAGAGGCAACGCTCTAACAACAAGCTAATTGGGGAATGGTTTAATATGTGGGGATTATTAGCCGAAATGGGGAAAAGCGCTGGCCGCGATAAAGAAGGTTGATGCTCAGGGCAGGGTCGCACTTCCCGCGAAGTGGCGAGCTCGCGAGTTGCGCAATACGGACGAAGTCGTCGTCGTCGAAAGGGGTGAAGTTCTCTTATTGAAGCCGCGGACTAAACCAGATCTGACTAAGCACTTTGACGTTGCCAACGTGGAGATCGACCCGAAAGCTTTCTCTGATTATTCTAGGCTCAAGAGGGCCATTCTCGGGCGCGGTCGAGAATGAGGTTTGTTGATGCGTCTGTTTTCTTGTATGCCTATCTTAAGCCCAAGAAGGCGATACCCGCTAACGTAGCGGAGATGAAGCGGCATGCTAGGGGCATCGTTGCTAGAATCAACGCTGGCGAAATGGTTTCGACCAGCTTGACCCATGTATCGGAGGTCGCAAACATACTAGAAGCAGCCATGCCACTTAATGAAAGCCACAAGGTAACAAGGGACTTGGTCTATGCGAACACGATAGAGGTATTGGAACCGAGCAAGGAGAACTTCTTTGAGGCAATCGAAGTCGCAGAGGAATCGGCTGTAGGACTCAATGACGCGGTTGCATACGTGTTAATGAGATCGAACGAAATTGATGAAATATATAGCTTCGACAGGCATTTTGACCAACTTCCCGATGTTAAGCGCATAAGTCAGTAGACGATGACAGAACAGTTTATTCCGAGGCCATAGCATATCCCTAGTGAGAAAAAACACAGATGGATTCCAATTCAAGCAGGCATCCCGGTGCATTGGGATG
>JAHFFU010000037.1 GCA_023247835.1 Candidatus Bathyarchaeota archaeon | reverse complement strand
GCATAGCTCAACTTAGCACAGCAGAATCAGGAGGCTGCGACCGATTCCAGAGCTTCTGGGTTGGTATCATTAAGGCAAAGGCCAAAGACTTCTTCGAAATTCTTTCGCACTTCATTCTTGACGAGGGGGAAGTCCATCTCTTTCCCAAGCAGGGCCTTCATCGAGGTCATCGTTGAGCCTGGGAACCCGCAGGGGCTTATCATCTGGAAGTAGTTCAGGTCCGTGTTAACGTTGAGTGCGAATCCGTGGAGGCTCACCCAGTTTCGAATCGCCGCCCCAATGGAGGCTATCTTCTTGCTACCTGCCCAAACGCCCGTTTGCTGCTGACGCTCTCCGGCTATCCCGAACTTGGCGAGGGCACGGATTAACGTCTCCTCAATATTCCTCAGGAAGCCGTGTATGTCCCTTTGACGTGCGTTCAGGTCGAGGATTGGGTATCCAACCAGCTGTCCCGGGCCATGGTAGGTCCATTGTCCGCCGCGTTCTATCCTGAAAACTGGGACACCATCTATGCTAGCTGGGGCCTCTCCAGCGACGGCCTTGCCTACAGTAAAAACGTGTGGATGCTCCACTAACACCAGAGTATCAGGAACCGTTTTCCTAACCCGAAGTTCGAGGAGCTTGCGCTGTAGGTTCCAGACTTGGTCGTAATCACGCAGGCCTAGGTCCAGGAGGTTTCCTTCAGTTGTCATTTTTGTAGGATGTGAATTGCCTTTCCTTTTGCGGCTTCCGACGCTTCCATGATGCTTTCTGGCAGTGTCGGGTGGGGGTGTATTGTGAACCCAACGTCTTCTAAGGTCGCGCCCATTTCAATGGCGAGCGCGGCTTCGCTGATCATATCCGACGCCTCGGCGCCGACAATGTGAACGCCCAGCACCACGTCTGAATTCTTGTCTGCGATTATTTTCACGAACCCTTCAGTCTCACCCGCAAGCATGGCGCGTCCCAAGGCCGCAAATGGAAACTTGCCAACGATAGGGTCGTATCCTTTCTCCTTCGCTTGATCGTCGGTTAGGCCCACGGTTGCAATTTCAGGATCGGTGAATATGACTCCTGCAATTGCGCGGAAGTCTGCTTCACTGTTCATGCCTGCTATGGCTTCTGCGGCTACGATGCCTTCTTTGCTGGCTTTGTGGGCGAGCATTGGGGGGCCGACTACGTCTCCTATGGCGTAGATGCCGGGCACGTTGGTCTGCATTCTCTTGTCAACTTGAATGAACCCCTGGGTATCGGTCTTCACGCCGGTAGCTTGCAGCCCTATCTGGTCACTGTTCGGGCGCCTTCCTACTGTGATTAGGACTTTGTCCGCATCTAAAGCTGCTTCCTTGCCATCCTCCAAGTCAGCGTACACCTTCCCATTCCGAAACTCCTTGGCTTTCGATTTCACATGATAATCCACGCCAAGTTTACGTAGAGAACGCTCAACGATTCTCACCAGGTCTAAATCGGTTCCGGGCAGTAGCTGCTCTAACATTTCGATAATCGTAACCTTACTTCCCAACTCAGCGTACATCGTTCCCATTTCCAAACCGGTGACTCCTCCGCCGATTACGACGAAGTTCTTGGGGATCTCTTGGAGGGCCAGAGCCTCGGTTGAGCTGATTATGCGAGTACCGTCAAACTTGAAGCTCGGAAGCTCGAAGGACTGTGACCCTGTAGCTATGATAGTGTCCTTAGTTTCTATCGACTCCGTTCCAGTGGTAGTTTTGACTTCAAGTTGGTGGGTCCCTTTGAAGGACCCTACTCCTATGATGACCTTGACATTATTGCCTTTACACAGGTATTCGACGCCTGAAGTTAATCGGTCAACTACGCTTTGTTTCCAGGCCTGGACCTTAGGGAAATCTATCTTAAGCCCTGAGACCTCAAGGCCGATCTGTTTGGCGGCTTCGAGTCTTTTCTTGAGCTTCGCAACGCGGATGAGCGCTTTGGATGGGATGCAGCCTATGTTTAGGCAGACTCCACCTAGCTGGTCTTTTTCGATTAGGATTGTTTCTTTCCCGAGTTGGCCCAGCCTGATGGCCGCAACATACCCGCCCGGCCCACCCCCTAGGACAACGGCTTCCGCTTTCTGTGTCATCTAATCCGTCTCAAGAAGGAGCAGCTTCGGATCTTCCAAGTACTGTTTGATCACGTTCATGAATTGAGCCGCCGTCGCCCCGTCTAGGACGCGGTGGTCGAAGGAGACTGAGAGATAGGTCATGTCTCGGATGACGACCTGATTAGCCTTAACGACCGGCCTCTTAGTGATCTTGTGGACGCCGAGAATTGCCACTTCGGGGTAGTTGATGATTGGTGTAGCGAAGACCCCGCCAATTCCACCGACATTCGTTATTGTGAAGGTGCTCCCTTGAATTTCTTCCAAGGTCAACTGTCCAGCTCGAGCTCTCTCGCTCAGCCTGGAGATTTCCTCTGCGAGTTGTGTAATCGACTTGTGCTCGGCGCCTTTTATCACGGGAACTACGAGGCCTTGCTCCGTGTCGGTAGCGATTCCAATATTGTAGTACTTCTTGAGGACTATCTCTCCTTTCTCGTCGTCTAGGCTGGCGTTGAGGTATGGGTACTTCTTCAGTGCGGGTACGAGTGCCTTGATGATGAAGGGTAGGTAGGTCAGTTTCACCCCGCGTTTCTCAGCCGAAGCTTTTGCCTTCTCCCGCATCTGCACAACCTCCGTCATATCCACCTCGTCGACATGCGTAACATGCGCAGCGGTATCCCTTGACCTGACCATATGTTCAGCAACCTTCCGCCGAATACCCCGCAGTGGTACACGCTCCTCAACGCCGCGTGGCCCAGCGACTGTAACTGCTACGGCTGCAGGGCGCCCTCCAACCTCTTTGAACTGCTTTACATCATCGTCCGTGATTCTGCCGCCGGGCCCAGTCCCTTGAACCGTTGCTAGGTCAATTCCGAGGTCCCTCGCGAGTTTGCGTGTTGCTGGCGTTGCTAGGATCTCTTGTGGTTTCTTCGGTACCGCTACAGGGGGCGATGGAGGAGCAACCGTGGCCTTAGCTGGGACGGCAGCGGGAGCCTTTGCGGCAGTAAGTGTTGGTGCAACCGCTGCAGGCGCGGACGCTTGTTCTCCTTTCTCGCCTATTACGAGGAGAACCTGCCCTACCTTGACTGCCTCACCTTCCTTTGCCATCAGCCTTAGGATTGTCCCCTTTCTCGGCGATGGAATCTCCACGTTCACCTTGTCTGTCATGATTTCGACGAGCGGCTGATTTTCCTTGACCTCAGCGCCTTCCTTCACGAGCCATTTTACAACTTCGCCTTCAGCGACTCCTTCGCCGATGTCTGGAAGACGGAATTCGAAGACCATATTACTTCAACCGAGCATCGTCATGCATGTTTAATCGTTCAGAAGTTGTGTACTTTCTCGATCGCTCTTAACACGCGGTTTGCGTTTGGCATGTATTCGTCTTCTAATATGTAGGGGAACGGGACGTCGAAACCTGCCACGCGAACAATGGGGGCTTCGAGATGAAGGATGTCACGCTCAGCAATCTGCGCGGCTATTTCCGCGCCGAACCCACAGGTCTTGCATGCCTCGTGTAAAATGACTACTCGTCCGGTTTTCTTGACGGAACTCATGACCGTTTCGATGTCGAATGGCAGGAGTGTCCTGATGTCTACGACCTCAACGCCTATTCCCTTCGCCGCGGCCAATTCGGCCGCCTCCATCGCAACGTGAAGCATAGCGCCGTACGCGAAGACTACGACGTCCTCGCCTTCTCGCGCAACGTTTGCCTTGCCTATGGGGACCGTGTATTCCTCGTCGGGGACTTCGCCGCGGACTGTTCGGTAGATCTTCTTAGGCTCAAGAAACATGACTGGGTCGGGATCCCTTAGCGCTGATGTGAGGAGGCCCTTTGTGTCGTAGGGTGTCGCAGGAATAACCACCTTGAGGCCTGGCGTGTGCGTGAAGAAGGCTTCAGTGCTCTGGGAATGGTAGTGGCTGCCCTTTATGCCGCCCCCGTAAGGTGTCCTGATCACAACGGGCGTCGTGAACTGGCCTCCGGATCGGTACCTGAACTTGGAGAGTTCGCTTTGAATCTGGTCGAAGCCTGGGTAGATGAAGTCCAAGAATTGGATTTCTGGGACGGGCTTAAGGCCATACAAGGCCATCCCAATTGAAACTCCGATAATCCCTGACTCTGCGAGGGGTGTGTCTATGACACGGTTCGGGCCGAACTCCTGGTAGAGCCCTTCAGTGGCACGGAAGACGCCGCCGTTGACTCCGATATCCTCACCAAGGAGCACAATCTTGTCATTGCGCTTCATCTCGTCACGCAGGGCATGATTCACAGATTGAACGATATTGAGAACCGCCAACTGCTACTTCTCCCCTTTCTCTTCGCGCAGTGCACGAAGCTCTTCCTCAAGGTGCCAAGGCATCTCGGCGTAGACGTCTGTGAAGAGTGTTTCAAGCGCGGGCCGCGGCAACTTCTCGGCGTAAGCGATTGCTTCGTCTAATTCGCGGCTGGCATCTTCTTGCGCTTTCTTCTCGTCTGCTTCACTCCAGATTCCTTTCTTCTCTAGGTACCTTTGAAATCTGACAAGTGGGTCGCGCTTCTGCCACTCTGCTAGTTCTTGCTCGGTCCTGTAGCGTTTCGGGTCGTCGGAGGATGAGTGTGGGCCCATTCGGTAAGTGACGGCTTCGATCAAGGTTGGGCCTCCCCCTTTACGCGCTTTCTCGACAGCTTCTTTCGTGGTCCGATACACAGCCAGAATGTCATTCCCGTCTACTCGTACGCCTTCGAAACCGTATGCCTTCGCTTTGACGGCTATGGTTTCAGAGGCAGTCTGCCTTTCGACTGGGACGGATATTGCCCAATGGTTGTTCTGGCAGAAGAATACTGTCGGCGTTTTGAAGACGCCTGCAAAGTTCATGCCTGCGTGGAAATCGTTCTCGGATGTGGCCCCGTCACCGAAGTAGGCCAAAGTGACAATGGGGTTTCCTCTGAGCTTTGCAGCCAGAGCAACTCCTACTGCATGCGGGATCTGTGTTGCTATGGGCGCGGAGCCGCTCACGTAATTTAGGGATTTAAGGCCGAAAAGGTTCGTGAGCTGACGCCCCTTCTGAATGTCTTCTGCGTTGGCGAAGTAGTGGTTCAGAAGCTGCTTCAGTGTGATGCCCCGAAGAAGCATTGAGCCTATCTCTCTGTAGGCTGGGAAAACCCAGTCCTCAGGCCTCAGCGCATACGCGCTCCCGATATGCGCCGCCTCCTGACCAATGCCACCTATGAAGAAGCTGATCCTGCCTGAGCGCTGGAGCTGAAGGCCGCGAATGTCTAAATTTCTAGCGAGAACCATAATCCGGTAAAGGCGTCGTAACTCGTCTTTCGAAATCTCTGGCTCCATCTTCTCAACATATTCACCTGTCGGCTTGATAACCTGCAGTAACTCAAGGCTCAAAGTCTAACCCTTTCTGAGGTTGCCGGAAACGAACGGAAAAGCAAAGGGTAGCCCTTGTAAATCTTGCCCTTTTAGGCCACGACGCCGAGAAAACTTGTTGAATTAGATCTGTCAAGAATCAACTGAGATTTTCCAGCCTCTTCTTACGAATTAGTGCTTCAACGAAGAATTCTCCAGCCCTGTACGAGCTACGAACTAATGGGCCTGAGGCCACATACAGAAATCCCAACGCTTCAGCTAGGTCCTTGTAGTAGTCGAATCTTTCTGGGCTGACGTATTCGGTGACAGGGATGTGGCCCTTCGACGGCCGAAGGTATTGCCCTAGCGTCAGAATATCCACATTCACCTCTCTAAGATCCTTCATCGTTTTGACTAGGTCTCCCTCAGTCTCACCGAGACCGAGCATGATGGAAGTTTTTGAGTAGATTGCCGGGTTCAGATCTTTGATGCCTTTCAGAACCCGAAGAGATTGCATGTAGGTTGCTCTTGGGTCGCGGACTTTGGGTGTCAGCGGTTCTGTGGTTTCTACGTTGTGGGCTATGACTTCGGGGCCTGCGTCAACAATTTTCTTCACGTCATTCATGTTTCCTTGGAAATCTGGAATGAGAACTTCCGTAATCACATTCGCATCGTGTTGTTTGATGGCCTTGATTGTTGACGCGAAGTGGCTTGCGCCGCCGTCGGGCAGATCGTCGCGGTCTACGGAGGTTATCACCACGTACTTCAAGCCCAAGTCGGCTATGGTTTTGGCGACACTTACGGGCTCGAATATATCCAGTAGGCCGTGTGGGTTTCCGCTCTTAACCATGCAAAAGCGGCAACCCCTGGTACAAGTGTCGCCCATCAGCATGAAAGTTGCCGTCCCACCGCCCCAGCATTCGGCCATGTTGGGACAGTGCGCTTCTTCGCAGACGGTGTGAAGGTTGTGACTCCGGAGTATGCTCTTGATTTTCTCGTAATTCTCGCCAGTCGGATACCTCACACGTAACCACTCAGGCTTCCTTTCTGCCTGAGTTTCTTGGATTTGCAGGACGTGTGAATACCGAGGCATGCGGGACCCAGACAGGGGATCTAGGGTTGATTCGTCCTTTTGACCTTTACTTTGGACTACAATTCCATTTTTTCTCATTGAATCTAGCGAGCAAGCTTACATCATCGCCTGAATTCTTCATACTACGTTTTCGAACAGTGGCGTTTGGACTAAACTATAAATGGAGACCGTCTCGGAACGGCATTCTGGTCGACTTGAAAACTCTGATACCGCATTCCTTGAGCCCGAGACGACTGGCGGGTATTTTGCTTGTTACGTTTGTTGTGGCAAGTGTTCTTGTAGGCTACGCGTCACAGCTTCAAAATTCCACTGTAGCGAGCCCCGGCGGTTATGGTGTGGTGAATGGTCCGGTGGTTCCTGGGGTCATGCAGAAAGTCACTTTGTTCTCCGCTACGGCTGCATCTGGAACTGTTCCTGCGGGTTCCTACTCGACATCCTTCGGCGGGCGTATGATTGAACTGGAAGGCTACCTGACGATTCAAGTAGATGATGTTAAGGCAGCGTCTGATCAGGCTGCGCGGTTGGCAGTGTTATTCAATGGATATGTTGCATCTTCATCCTTCGACGACAGCGGATCAGGGGCAAGTATCGTCCTGCGTGTCCCCGAGGGTAATTTCTCATCGGCATTGCGCAGCCTCTCTAGTCTCGGTAGCGTGAAAGCTCAATCGATCTCAAGCAATGACGTGACTGAGCAGTACGTTAACCTTCAAGCCCAGCTTGACTCGTATAAGACCGAAGAAGTGGCGTTGCTTCGAATCCTGAATTCATCAACAACGGTTAGAGATGCGTTGGATACTCAGAACGCGATTCAGAATGCTCAGGCTCAGATTAATGAGCTCGAAGGTCAATTGCGAGTAATGCAACGCCTAGTTGCTTTCGCAACGATCAACATTCAGCTCACACAGCCAGCGAAGAATCCAACATTGGATTTCGGTGACGCATTGAACTCAGCTCTTCTAGCATTCTACACGGTTACAAGGGGCATGCTGATACTTGGAGCATCACTTATCCCTGTAGCAATGATCGGCGGGATAGTCTACGTTCCCTACAGGCATTTCTCGCGGAAAAAGCCGAAGCCCATTGAGGCCGAATGATTGAAATCCGAAAGCGACGAAATTAGAAAACTACTCAAACAACTCTTTCTGCTAAGGGTAACCCTGTTCTTAACTTTCGTAGTCGCTCTGGGAGCGACGACGTTGGTGATCGTCCCCTCCTTCTTTCAACCCTCAGGATATGGACCCGGAGTGGCTGGTCCTGTTGCTCAGACAACTTTCGCAAGCGTAACGGTAGCAACAACTACGACACTGTTTTCGAGTACTGCCTCAACTCCACAAGGAGGATATGCCGTACTCCCACAGCCGACTACCCCAAATCTTGTCAACTACTACGGTTTCACCGCGTTGATCTCATGGTCCGTCTTTGGGGCGACTCTCATCTGGCGTGGTCACGTTCGCTCAGTCTGGGGTCAAAGTCGCTTCAGTTACGACACCTTTAGGCTTCTCGTGAAAATGCGCG
>JAHFFU010000225.1 GCA_023247835.1 Candidatus Bathyarchaeota archaeon | reverse complement strand
CAGAACCCGGCGCAAACGATTGGGGCCTGTGCTTTTGGGTTTTTCATCGATTGAGCTGTAGATCGAGGTCCCATCGTACACGTAGCAGATCGGAACAACGTGGGGCTTCCCATGCTTCGTCGACGTAGCTAAGTGCGCCAGGCGAGATTCAAGCAGGAGTTCGCGCGCCCACTTTTCAACATTCATTCTTGGCCTTGCCCCTTTGATGCAAAGCTCTTATTCGCGATACGAACACGTTGGACTAGAGTTAACTTTGCCTATCTTCTTCACTCCCAAGCAGGCGAATGAATTCTTACCTCAGGTAAGGGAGACGGTTCAGCTCGTCATTTCAATCAAGAAAGAGACTGATGGCGTGAAGGACGATGACGAAATGACTGACGCAATGGAGCGGTTGGAGAAAGAAATTCAGAAACTTGAGGAGCTCGGCTGTGTCCTGAAGGACATGAACATCGGGTTAATCGACTTTCCCGCAGTCAGGCTTGGGACACGTGTTTGGCTCTGTTGGAAGTTGGGCGAAGAGACCGTGTCCCTCTGGCATGGGTTACACGAGGGCTACACCGGAAGGAAACCGGTTGTGGAGAAAGAATTCTACGATGACGATTTCGCGATCAAATCGTTAGCTGGCGAGGTCATCTCGAAACCTAACACATAACACCCGTAGTTCTTCAAAGAATAGCGGTCGTATTGCCATCACCGAAAACTGGAATTCTGGATATACTCCTTGCAGAGATGCGGTCTCGTTCAAGCTACTGACCAGAAGCAAGGCCTTTCCATCGCGGTTAAGGTGTCTTGGCAGTCCCTCCAGGAACCGCTTTGACAACGCTGTGCCTCCCAGCCCACCGTCAACGGTTCTATCCTCAACTGTTGAACTGGGCAAGTACGGTGGGTTGAAGAGGACGACATCGAATTTTCCCCGCACCTCCGAGAACAGGTCGGACAGGACTGATTGAAGGCTCAGCCCCAACGATTGGGCGGCTTTCAGGGCCTGCTGTAATGCTGACTCGTCAACGTCTGTAACCGTAACCCTGGCTCGACGCGTGGCGCAATACAAACCTAAGACCCCTGAACCTGTCCCTACATCAAGAACTTTCCTTCCTTCGACCGTCAATTTCGATATGGCGTCTAGCATAAGATGGCTGTCATCGCTTGGAGCATAGACGCTCTTGGGCGTGTCCCCTATGGCTCGAAGGATTTTCCTCAGAGCTTCACTGTATTCTGCTTTCTGCAAGAATGAGCTCTCTTAGGTAATCGACTCGGAAATCATGGTTCGGCCATGAATTTTATGAATTCTTCTCTGCTGCGGGGTTTCAGAGTGTAATTGTTCTTGCGCTCGTATTCGATGGTTGATGAGGGTTTGTTTCCGTAGTCGTGTCCAGGGTAGACCTCTATGGAGTCGTCGAGGGGTAGAATCTTCTTTACGAGACTGTCGTAAAGATCCCCTGAATTTCCCCCCGCTAAGTCTGTTCTGCCGCATTCACCAACGAAAAGAGTATCCCCCGTCAATACTTTCCCGTCAACGAGGAGGCAGATGTGGTCAGGGCAATGCCCCGGCGTGTATAAGACTCGCACTTTCAACGAGCCAATCTCGATCGCGTCACCATCCTTCACCGCGACATCCTTTCGAACAGGAGATTTCTCGTACGTCACAATCTTGGCGCCAGTGCGTTTGGCTACTAACTCATTTCCTTCGACATGGTCATGGTGAGAATGCGTATTGATAACGTACGAGACCTTCAAACCTAGTTCATCGCATGACTTCAGCAGCTTTTCAACCTCCCAAGCAGGGTCGACAAGCGCAGCAACGTTTGTCTTTTCGTCCCCTATAATGTAGGAGAAGTTCTGGAACGTTCCGACGGGAACCTGTTTAAAGATCATAGTCGAACTAGAAGAAACCCAGGGAACTTTAATCAATTTCGCTTTCTCTACATGCATGGCGAGGATGGGACGCAGTGGACCTCTTTCCTGAGCGTGCGGCGCCTTCGACTCAAGCAATGGAGATCTGGGCGCGGTTGACTTTGTTAACATCAACAACTTTGAGAATAAGACGGATGAAGAAGGGCGAATTTGGAAGAGTATACTAGATTACGTTGAAGAACTCGCAAACAATGGGTGATGGAAACGGCCGAAATTGTTGCCTATGAGCCTGACCTTTTGTTTTCATCAGGAATTGAAGCTGCTTCTGCGAAAGCGGGACTTCATGCCATAATCACAAGCGATCTTGAAGAGCTTATTTGGGAACTGAAACAGGCTACCCCGAGAGTTGTTTTCCTGAATCTTGATGCGGCAGAGGGAAAGCTTGCGGCGCTGGAGGCGTTCGCCAAGAATGGCGTGTGCAAATTTGTCGGTTACTATTCGCATGTGAACACTCCACTAGCCGAGGAAGCGCGCCGCATTGGGATCGACAGCATCCTTTCTCGCGGAGCGTTTGTAGCCAGACTTGACGGGATTTTGAAAGGGTTAGGCTCAGGCTAGCAGTTCCCTTACTTTTCGCATGTTGCCGGCCTCGTCCCGGCGGTCATCAACCGGCGTTTCCATTATGCATGAAAGGCTCTGCACGGCCTCATGTTTGAGAAGCGCTTTGAAACCAGCCTCGCCGATGTATCCCAACCCTATGTGCTCATGCCTATCTCGACCCGAACCTATGCCGACCTGGGAATCATTCAGGTGAATTACCCTCAGGAGACCTATGCCAATCGTCGAGTCGAATTTCATGATGGTATCGTTGACTCCCCGAGGGCTATGAAGGTCGTAACCAGCTGCATAAGCGTGCGCGGTGTCGAAACAGATTCCGAC
>JAHFFU010000036.1:1238-8107 GCA_023247835.1 Candidatus Bathyarchaeota archaeon | reverse complement strand
AAGGTCCTGTTACATGAGTCTTCTGACTTCAGCGATTAGGGCGGAACTTGAAGCGGACTACCGGAGGGCCGTCGGGTATTATCGCAGACTTGCCAGTCAAGGGTCCCCCCTAGACCGGATTGGGATATTCCAAGCGATTGCAAGATGCTACGAGAAGGTGGGCGTCTTCGGGAAGGCGGCATACTGGCATGAACGGGCCGGCCAAGGATACACGATACTCCCAAACCGGGTCATGGGGGGCCAAGAAAGAGCATACTACGCCCTCATTGAATATCGCAGTGCACTCCAAGATTACCGGACCGGGCCAGGAATGCGAAGAACTGCGCGGCTTTACCTAAACGCCTTGAACAAATGCCTCAAAGCAGGGAAAGAAGGTTACAGCCACGAGATGCTCTTCGCCGGCCATCTCTCAGCAAAATTGGGCTTGACGAGAAGAGCAGCGAACTTTTTCATGAATTCAGCAAACCAGTTCAAAAACGAGGCAAAAACGAAACTCGCTCACGAGATGTATGCAATGGCCGCGATTTCGTTCGAGAAGACTGGCGACCGCAAGATGGCTAAGAAGGCTCGCGACGCAGCTGCGAATATCGACTAGTCTTTGGCTATTTTCGTTTTGCCTGCTGAAAGACGTACTTTGGAACAGCTACGCGCACTGTAACTTCTGGGTCGACGATATTGGCGATTTTGATATCAGCGTAATTGTGTTTTCCAATGAGATCCATCAGGTTGTAGCCGCGGACTACGATCTTGTTTGGTTCCAACTTTGAGATTGAGGTCTTCCAGAACGGTTCAGACAATATCACCGACCTATTTGGATCTGGAGGTTTAGCATTAGACCTTTGAAAACTTCGGGACGTATTGGACCGTTCCGTCCGGAAGCTCTGTTCTCGAGAAGTCCGAGTAAAGAATTGGGTAATCCCGTATACAAATCTCGGCAACTTGGCCGAAGACCTTGCGGATCTCTACCTCAGCGCTGGGGTCAGTTCGCATTTCTATCACCCATCGTATGGTCCTGTGATTCGCAGTCCAAACTATGTTAGTCGCGATCCCGTCTGGCAGGATACGGCGTAAGGCTGATGTAACCCGTTTCTTCTGTTCGAAAGTCATCTTGTCCCAGTCAAAACTCGATTCTAAATCGCGGTAGTGCTTCTGAATATCCTCGACCGTCTCCAGGAACTTCTTCGATACTGGTTCCATATCCGGTGGTACCCAGACATTAACCTCTTTGGGGCGTACGTACCGGAGACTCTCTTGACTCATCGCTGTTCCGGCGCGGTGTCGGACTAACTCGTGAGTATAAATTCTGCTTACATTAAGGAAGGCGAAAGTTACGGTTGCGTGCTCGAGAATGCTTCCGTCGCCCTTTTCCAGCACGTTGGTGAGGTAATCTCTGGGATTATCTCGAATTTTTGTTATGTTGGGGTTGAGTCCCACCCCGAAACTCTTGTAGCAGACGCGCCCCGAGAGTTCTATGAGGAATTCTGATTCGTTTGGTTGAAGTTTCTTCGCGCTGTTCAACCATTCAATGGCTTGGTAGTGCTGCGCTAACTGTTCAACGCCTTTCGGGTCGAGGCGCGTTTCGGCGAGCTTAATCACTTTCGGCTCAATGCGGGTCATATTATCAATCACTGGCTACAGGTGCAATCTGTTGGCGAGTGATGAACTACTTCGCCGTTGAATTAGGTTTCGCAAGACAACGAGGAAGCATTGGATGGTTATTGAGGCACTTCATTTCGGGAATAAGGCTAAATTACGGTTAGGCCAGTGGACGGTGCTTAGAAGGTGCCTCGAACAGTTTGTCATGGACTGAAGAACGAAACAAAGCCCTTGACGATATTAAGAAGCTCGAACCCGCCGACCGATTGGGACTTTACGCTTCCCTGATTCGGATGAATTCAGCGCTTTTTGAAAGCGTGCGCGGATGGGACAGCTGGCTGAGAAACCCATCGTTCATTGACACCTTTACAGAGGAAGAGTTGAAAGACATTTTCAAGCAGTTCAAAGACCTCTGCCTTCGTTTCCTAGAAGAAGACGTGAAGTGGACTGGGAAGAAAGAGAAGAGCATACCGATGGGGTCGAAACTACCTAAAGTTGAACGTTCAGAAACCGAGAGACGATACGCATAAATCACTGAGTCAGGCGCGATTCGCGAAGGTTTGATTCATGAGCATTGCACCTTTCGTTCAAACACCGCTCGAAGTTGCAAAGAAAATGCTAGGCTTATCGCAGGTCAAATCAGGCGATGTTCTTTACGATCTTGGATGTGGTGACGGCCGGCTGATCATTCTGGCCGCAAAAGACCTCGGAGCCAAGTCCACTGGCATTGAGCTCAGGGAAGATCTCGTAGAGCGGGCTAGAATGGAGATCAAGAGATTGAACCTTGAGGACAAAGTGAAGGTGATTCAGGGCAACTTCTTTGAAGTTAACATATCAGACGCAGACGTGATTACCCTTTACCTGACTTCAAGTGCGAACGAACGGCTCAGGCCCAAGTTGGAGGCGGAACTGAAGCCCGGTGTGCGCGTAGTGTCGCATGACTTCAAAGTTCCAGGATGGAAACCTAGTGCAGTTTATGATGAGTTGCTCGGGCACACGATCTATACATACCGGATCGGCGAGCAACTCTAACCGCATATTCTAATGCATATTGCCGCTCGTAAATGGCCTCTTTTCGGTAAGCGCCTCAGGGTTGTTTTGTTCCTCGTCTCGCGATTAACTACGGCTCAAGGCTGAAGCGTTTTATAGCAATGTAAGGAGCAAGGCAGAGCCACCGGTGTCGAAGATGAAGATGGGAAGGCAAGCATACATCGCTGAATTCATCGGAACGTTCGCGTTAGTATTCTTCGGGTCCGTTTCAGTAACAATCTTCCTTCCAGTCTTGGGCTTATCTTCGCCCGCAGCCTCATTCATAGGAATCGCTCTCGCACACGGCTTGATATTGATGGTGATGGTTTACGCAATCGGCTACATCTCTGGTTGCCACATCAACCCGGCCATAACGATTACAGCTGTTGCGCTCAGAAAATTGGAGATTGATGACGGAGTAGCGTATATCGTAGCCCAAGTGTTAGGGGCAACGTTGGCTGGGTTGGCTCATTTCGTGGTTCTGCCAGGAAATGGAGCCCTAACCAAGTTTGGCTTGCCCTTGCCGACGGTGGTAATAGGGCAGAGCGAGTCAGTGGCAACGGTTGTGGAGTTGATTATCACATTCTTCCTGATGTTCTCTGTTTACGCCGTTTTGTACACGGATAAGGTGCCGGCAGGTGCTTCAGGATTGCTGATCGGCATGACACTGGCGGCGGATATTCTCATAGCAGGCCCATTGACAGGGGCTGCGGCAAACCCTGCACGTGCGCTCGGCCCAGCGATCGCATCCGGCACATACCAAAGCCTCTGGGTGTATTGGGTCGGCCCCATCATCGGAGCCCTACTTGCCGGCTTCGTCTACCAAACCCTCCTGAGCCCGAAGAGAAGAAAATAGGAACGAGTACATATCCGCCATCGTCGAGCTATTTCTTTCCATAGATATCATTGATGTCTAGAACGCGATGGAGGACCTTAACCGCTACCCCTTTTTGCTGGAGAATTCTCGTTAGTCGCCCTGTATCGGACCGTCGAATTCCTCTGAGAATTTTCTTCGCCGTCGACCCTGAGGGGTCTAAATGTTCAGCACCGGCGCGAATTAGGGCGGTCCCATTGCTTCTGTTTAGAGTGGCTTCGATGGTCTTGGCCCAATGCTCTTCCCTGCCCTTCTGCGCGTCCTTTGGCGTCATCTTTCCTTCAATTAGCAGACTGTAAGGCTCGAATCCTTCGTCCAGAAAGATTGGGCTCTTGACGCTGGGCGGGCTTACATCAGGCGGCCGAACGCCAACAAATCTGAATGATTGTTGAAGTTCGTTTGGTTTGAAAGGTAAACCTTGTAGGAAGAGTATCTCAGGTGCCAGAGATTCTGCGTGGCGTTGCCCGCTATAGGCATTGTACACAGCGTTTGCGACTAAACGGAAACTATCCTTTAGCGTGTTCAGCATCGCTTCATCTCCTTCTGAGTAGACTTGAATTGTCCGCATTGCTTCCCGGTAATTCTTTTCGGAAGGCGAGAATTCAAACAGAAGCTCCAGGGCTTGTTTCATGACATCCAGGGCCGTGTACTTAGCGAGAGACTTCTGGGGGACCCTGAATCTTTGCACGTTTAGTTGTAGTAGAGCGTCGACGGCGCGCTTCATATCTTTCACGAGTAGTGCGTCGAATGGGCAACTTTCAGCGATTGCGTAGAGAATCCTAGTTTCGCCCATCCGTCTGAGACGCCCCGTCAATCGATGGAGTGCGGCGCGCAGTAAAATCCTTCACCCAGTCGCACCCGGTTGCGAAGAACTAAAGGCTGAGTGTGCGCCTAGCACAGCGCCTGATTTCACAATGACGACCCTGACAACGATCCAAGATGTGCCTGAAGGCGAATTTGCTAAACACGGGTTAACTAAGGAAAAGCTACTTCAGATGCTGCAAAAAATGCTTCTCATACGCCGGTTCGAAGAGAAGATTGAGGAACTCTTTCTCGTAAAGGGTGCACTGATTGGGCCGTCCCACCTCTATCTGGGTGAAGAAGCAATAGCGGTAGGCGCGATGGCAGCTCTGCAACCTAACGACTTGACCCTCACAACCTACCGTGGCCATGGGCATGCATTAGCAAAGGATGTTCCGGCGAATCTCTGCATGGCCGAGCTGTTTGGCAAATCCACAGGCACCTGCAAGGGCCTCGGGGGTTCAATGCACGTTGCCATCTACCCGAAAACAGGCTCGCTCTACGCAACCGCGATAGTGGGAAGTGGCTTACCCATAGCGGCAGGAGTAGGGCTCGGACTAAAGCACAAGAAGAGTAAGCAAGTAGCCGCTTGCTTCTTCGGGGAAGGTGCCGTCAACACCGGGGCTTTCCACGAAGCCCTCAACCTGATCGGGCTTTGGAAACTACCCGTCTTACTATTCTGCGAGAACAACCAGTACGCCATGTCAACGCCAGTAAACCGCGCCGTGTCTAGCCCCTCAATCGCTGAGAGGGGTAGGTCTTACGGGATGGAGACAATGGTCGTGAACGGGAATGATGTCGTTTCTGTCTTTGTGGCGACGAAAGCCGCGGCCGATAGGGCGAGGCGGGAATCAGAGCCAACGTTCCTTGAATGCGTCACTTACAAAATGAAAGGCCACGGCGTATACGATAAAGGTGAATACCGGCCGAAGGATGAAGTTGCAAAATGGCTTGAACGCGACCCGATAGTCACCTTTGAGAGGCGCCTACTGGAACGCAAACTTGTAACTAAGGCAGATGTGGAAAAAGCCGACGCCACGTCCCGTCAAGAAGTTGAGGACGCCGTAGCCTTCGCCGCCCAAGGTTCACCGTTACCCTTCGAAGACTTGAAGAATTACGTGTACGCTGGGGGCGAATGAAGTTGCGTGAGATAACTTACGCCGAAGCCTTACGGGAAGCACTCCGCGAAGAAATGTTAGGAAATCTAAACGTTATCCTTCTTGGCGAGGAGATAGGAGTCTTCGGTGGAGCATACAAGGTTACGCGCGGGTTATTGGATGAATTTGGGCCAGAGCGGGTGATGGACACACCCATTTCTGAAATTGCCATCGTCGGCGCAGCAGTCGGTTTAGCCTTGACTGGGCTCAAGCCTGTTGCCGAAATAATGTACATGGATTTCCTCTCTATCTGCTTGGATCAGCTTGCGACGCAGGCCGCAAAAATTCGGTTCATGAGCGGAGGCCAGTTGAAGGTTCCAATGGTCCTAAGGACCCAGTACAGTCTCGGCCGCCAGCACGGGTCTCAGCATTCGCAGTTCTTTCCCGCATTCTTTTTCCAAGTTCCCGGGTTGAAAGTCGTACTTCCAGGAACACCCTACGACGCGAAAGGCCTCCTGAAGTCCGCTATCCGCGACGAGAACCCAGTATTGTTCATTGAATGCGGAGTTCTGTACCGAACCAAAGGCCCCGTACCAGAAGAAGAGTATACAATACCTCTCGGGCAAGCGGAAGTGAAAAGAAAGGGAGACGACGTAACGATCGTCGGAGTCTCAAGGCTTGTCGGCGAAGCACTATCCGCAGCGAAAAAGCTTGAGGAGAAAGGCGTTTCCGCAGAGGTTGTTGACCTCCGCACTCTGCAACCGCTTGATCTCAACACGATCGTTGAATCCGTCAAGAGAACTTCCAGGCTTGTCATCGCATCTGACGATGTCAGAACCGGAGGCATTGGCTCAGAGATTTCCGCAGCGATTCTCGAATCCTCATTCGATTACTTGGACGCGCCAATAATTCGCGTCGGTTGCCCCGAAATTCCAGTTCCCTTCTCACCCAGTCTGGAAGAAATGTACATGCCGAATGCTGACAAAATCGTGCAAGCGGTGGACGGAATAATGGGCCGGTGATCGCGAATGCCTGAGGTTGTTATGCCGCGGCTAGACCCTGGGATGCAGAGCGGAAAAATCGTCGAATGGCTGAAGAAAGAAGGCGATTTGGTCCGGAAAGGCGAAGCAATACTCGTCGTTGAAGGCGAGAAAACAACTTTCGAAATAGAAGCACCGGACAGCGGTGTGCTAAGCCGGATTCTAGTTGAGGTTGGAACCGATGTCCAAGTTGCACAGCCGGTCGCAATTATCGGTGAATCTGGCACGAGTTCCCATTCAGTCGTGCAGCCGAAAGTGGTCCAACAGGAGGGCGCCCATCGAAGTAACATGGTTTCCCCACAAAGTTACACCCCCCCACCCCCCTCGACAACTGGCCGCCTAGTAGCGTCCCCAGCAGCCCGAAGACTGGCGCAAGAGCTTCGGGTAGACCTCACAGCTCTGAGTGGCACAGGGCCAGGCGGGCGTATAACA
>JAHFFU010000036.1:0-1228 GCA_023247835.1 Candidatus Bathyarchaeota archaeon | reverse complement strand
GTTCTCGCTCGAGTTGAGCATGCCCCGAAGGGTTCTCAGGTAGTCTCCAAGGTCCTCCAGCCAGCTGTACTGAGAAAGGTCAGGTTGGACGGAATCAGGAAAGCCGTGGCTGAAAGGCTATCTTTCAGCGCAAGAACAGCCGTCCCAGTCACCATCACGATTGAAACGGACGCAACAAAACTCGCGGCCATGAAGGAGAAGGAAAGCCACATCGCCTTCACAGCCTTCGCAGTGAAAGCAGCGGCGAAGGCACTAGAGAAACACATCGGCATTAATTCAACGATTGAAGGAAATGAAATCACAACTTACTCCGACATCAACATTGCAGTGGCAATCAACACTGAACAAGGTCTCGTCGCGCCCGTCATTCAAAATGCGAACAAGAAACCCCTAAAGGAGATTAGCGCGGCGATAGACGAGCTATCCAAGAAGGCGATGGAGAAGCGTCTGACGATCGAAGACCTGACAGGCGGGACTTTCACAGTAACGAATCTCGGCGCCTATGATATCGAATCCTTTAGCCCAGTCATCAACCCCCCACAATGTGCAATTCTCGGCTTGGGGCGAATCGCCTACAAACCCTTCGCGCTAGGCGGTAGTGTGTCAGCAAGGCCTTCCACTATGCTGACGCTGGTCTTCGACCATCGCATAGTCGACGGCGTACCTGCAGCCAAATTCCTGCAGGAATCAAAAGGTTACCTCGAAGATCCAGAGTCTCTCCTGTAGGGCATGCGTGTCAGTTCCCGTGATCGCTCTTGCTTTTGCTTCGTTAATTGCCAGTCCTTCAGTTCGGTGGACGAAGGGCAATCTTCAACGCTTTACCGTCCCCCATTAACTGCAAGGCCTCCTCTGCTCTTTCCAGTGGCATTTCGTGAGAAATCAGAGGCTTAATCGAGACCTGTCCTGAAACTATTAGGCGGAAAGCGCGTTCTACGGCCGCGGGCGTGTGGTGGAACGCCCCCTGAACATGAAGTTCGCCGTAATGGATCTTCTCAGCGTTGAAGGACACCGTCGTCCCCGACGGGCAGCCGCCAAAAAGGAGAATCGTCCCACCTTTCCGAGCGAGGCTGATGGTTGGTTCCCAAGTTTCACGCCTCCCAACGGCCTCGACCACAATATCAGCACCCCTACCATTCGTGAGACTCAATACGCGGTCAACCAGGTTCTCCCGTGCAGAATCTATTGTCATGTCGGCTCCCATTTTCTCTGCTTCCCGAAGCCTTTCCGG
>JAHFFU010000224.1 GCA_023247835.1 Candidatus Bathyarchaeota archaeon | reverse complement strand
ACTCTCCGATCTTCTGTAATCTTCACTCCGTAGCACGATTGTCCCCGCGTGATGGGATTTCTGCATTTCATAGGCTTTGAAGTGGTCTTTCAACTGTCTGAGCTGTTGCTCGCTCACCCGACTGACGATTACTCGCCTATCTTTCGTAAGCATTCGCGCGCAAATCTCAACGAGGTCTTCACTTGACTTTCCTTCAGCGAATATGATCTCAGGGATCCCGCGTCGGACTGCCCTTCCGACATCCAGCCGGGCGACGTTCGTTACGTTCTCTATAGCGTTGATTTTCAAAGACCTTTCCGCTTCATCCACGGAAATTTCGCCCCGGGAGAGTTTCTCAAGAATGTCGCGCAAGAATTTTCGCCAGCGTGGAAACGCCTAAGTACAATGAGCTATGTGACGTACCATAAAATGTTAACAGCAAGAGCTCCTGAACAAGCGCAATCCCCTGATGGCGCTCTTCCAAATATGTCGCCGGTTCTTCGCGGCAAGGCTGAGGAGGCAATGAACGTGCTCAGAGGTTTTGGCAAAGTAATTGTCGCTTTCTCTGGGGGAATTGATAGCACGCTTGTTGCCTACCTTGCGAGACTCGCACTCGGTAAGGACGCGGTCGCCGTGACCGCGGATTCCCCGAGCCTACCATCATCGGAACTGAAAGAGACGAAACGACTTGCAAAGCAAATTGCGATCAAGCACATGGTGATTCGAACTGATGAGCTAGATGATCTGAGATATGTTTCAAATCCTGTTAACCGGTGCTACTTCTGCAAGAAGGAGTTAAGCCAGAAGCTGAAGCTGTTAGCGGCGGACCGCGGTGTTTCAGTCATCGTCGATGGAACCAATGCGGATGACCTATTCGGTCACAGGCCAGGAGCAGCAGCTCTCGCTGAGGAAGGTGTGAGAAGGCCCTTGGCCGAAGCGGGCATGACTAAAACCGAAGTAAGAGAGTTGGCCAGGCTGCTTGGTTTGCCGAATCACGATAAACCTTCGATGCCATGCCTTTCGTCAAGGGTCCAATATGGGCAGGTTATAACTCCAGAAAGGCTTCAGCGAGTTGAGAAATCCGAAAACTTCATTCGCTCTATGACAGGTGTGAAAGAGTTACGTGTTCGGGATCATGGAAACCTGGCGAGAATTGAGGTTGGAAAAGATGAGCGGAGGCTATTCTTCAACGAGAAGTTGCTTGAGACAATAGGGGAGGCGTTACGCGACTTCGGATTCAGGTATGTCTGCTTCGACCTTTTCGGTTACAGGACTGGAAGCATGAATGAGGCTTTGATTCCTGAGATAAGATCCAAAGCCGAAATGAAGGAGTAGTTTTCGTTCACGAAACCTTAACCTCCGTGGGCAACCGGGAGCAGTGCCAGTTCGTCATTCTCAGTTAGTACTGTTTCCAACCCTTTCAAAGCGTTAATCTCGCGTCCTGAGACCATGATCAATGCGTTTGGCCTAGGGTCTGAGGTTGCGTTCTCCAACAGCAATTGCTTCAGGCTTTCGAACTCCCTTCGGGAAACAAGTTGCGATATGACGGACCGCACGGTGGCGTTTTTCTCTGCAACCTCAACGACGAGTTCACTCGTTCTAGCAGCGGTCCTAAATACGCCGTAGAACCTGAGGCGAATGTTCAAAGTCATTCCCCGTTGGTTAGCTGTCCATTTTATCCTTAGCGCACTTCAGAGGAGACTTAGATTTGGATTGCCTGAATGCCCCGGGCTAGAATTAATGGAAGAAATGCGACCATGCACGCAAAGACTCAGTTCGAGGCATATTGTGGGGTTGTCGGTGCGGGAACATTATCTGAAACATGTCTATCCGTGGCCTTCGGGTAAATGAGTCATTTTTGAATTAGAAGTCCACAATCTTGCGCTAGGGTATTAACATGTAATGTTCACTTATTGTTAATTATGGTACTCGAGTTGGGTTTGCCTGTCAAGGACAGCGGCTGGTTTAGATGCGTAATAGTGGCTTCGCTCTAGCGCTAATTGTTCTGTCCGTCCTCTTCTTAGCGGTTGCAGCGGTTCCCTCAAGCGCCCAAATGGGTGTCTGGAGGGACATCAACCCAACCGCCTACATTCAACCCCCAGCAAATCCGAATATGAACTCCGTTTACATGCTCTCCGCTAGCGAAGGGTGGGCGGTATCCGACTTCAATCCTACCAGCAACGCGACTACCGGCCTTCCTGGAGTTTTCCACTATGACGGTTCCACATGGAATCTTGTCCCTGTGCCTAGATTCCCGGACTTCCCATTCAAGCCCTCTCCATACAACCTAACATCTGTGAGTTTTGGCCCACCAAACACTCCGATTAGTAGGATCGACGGCTGGGCCGTGGGATACAACAACACGATTACGGGAACCGCCTGCGGAGGAGCCTCTCCAACAACATGCTCGGTTGCCATTCACTGGGACGGCATCGCATGGAGAGTACAGACAGCAGGGTTGTCGGGTGCGAATGCGGGGCCCCTATGGTCAACCTCTATGGTGAGCTCCACAGACACGTGGGCCGTCGGGCAGAACGCTGCAGGGCTGGGCGTGTTTTGGCATTGGACCGGTGTCCCAGGCCTTGGCGGCGGATGGAACTTGCCTCAGGCTCCTGTGGCCAACCCACTTTACTCCGTTTTCATGGTCGGTTCAACTGAAGGGTGGGCCGTAGGCTCAGGGGGAGCTATCTTCCATTATATCGGCGGCGCTTGGACCAGTTTTCCATCGCCGGTGACGACGAGTCTTAGATCCGTTTTCATGATTAGCCCCACGGATGGTTGGGCGGTCGGAGATGGAGGGGTTATTGTTCATTACACTGGTGGAATATGGACCGGTCCGGTAAGCCCAGG